>JABIST010000228.1 GCA_018700215.1 Dehalococcoidia bacterium
CACAACTACCCGCACGGTCACTCGCCGACGTGCCGAGCAGCAGAGCCGATGTCCACCGCTCCGCCGTCCGCGCCGAAACCGGATCGGCTGGCGACTGATCCAGTGACTGGCACCCACCGCTAGGGCACTGTTGATACGACATAACGACCGTCTGGCACTGGAAGGAGCTATCGATGTCCGCAGACCCACCCATCGCCGCCACCGACGAAGAAAACGCCGCGATCATGCAGCACATCGAACGCACCATCCCGCCCATGGACATCGGCGACGCCGCGAAGCTCCTCCTCGAGGCGAAGCAGATCTTCGATGACCACGGCATCGTCTTCTTCCTCCGGCAGGGCACCTGCCTCGGCGCCTACCGCGACAACGAACTCATCCCCTGGGACGACGACCTCGACCTCGGCTCCATCATCGATATGCACGGCTTCACCGATGAGCAGGTCGATCCCGTCGTCGAAGCCTTCCGTGCCAACGACTGCTACGTCGATGTGAAGCGCGACGGCCTCTACACCGACGTCCGCATCATGAAGTACAAGATCCGCATCGATTGGCAGTGCTACCGCGTCGTCAAAGGCACCATCGCCCACTACCCCGGCGTCCCCTTCCCCATCTCCCTCTTCGAGCAGTTCGAAGAAGCCGAACTCCTCGGCACCACCTTCCGAGTCCCCAGCCCTCCCGAGCAGTACCTCACCTACAAGTACGGCCCAGACTGGCGCACCCCCAAACAAGTCGGCTACGAAAAAGACGTCCTGGACCACATGCCATCAGGCTCTGTCCCCGGCCGCGCCGGCCCCATCAAGCAGTGGCTCTCCGTCAGGTTCTCCCCTTCGCGCACCGGCAGCCTGCTCGTCCTCGACACCAACGACCAGCCCGTCGCGGGTGCCGAGGTGCACATCGCCGGCATCACCCGTACCCGCACCAACCGTCGGGGTGTCGCAAAGTTCTACCTCCCCAACGCCGGCAACTACGCCGTCGCCATCACCGCCAACGGCACCGAAGAAGTCCTCTATGAAGAAGCCCTCACCCCCGGCGGCGCCTGGGTCTACCGCCCCGACCCCGAAAACCCCGCCGGCCGCTACTTCGCCCTCACCAACCAGTAGCTGGCCGAGCACGCACACCCAGGCACCGACGAAGGCAGGCGCACGATGAAAGCCGCATACATCGACGAACACGGTGGCCCCGACGTACTCAAGTACGGCGACCTCCCCGATCCCGTGCCGGCTTCCGATGAGATCGTCGTCGACATCCACTCCGCCAGCGTCAACGGCGCCGACTGGAAGGTCCGATCCGGCGGAGCCAACCCGAAGACCGATTTCCCCTACATCCTCGGCCGCGACTTCTCAGGCATCGTCAGTGCCGTCGGCGACGCCGTCGATGATCTCAAGGTCGGCGATTCAGTCTTCGCGGTCTGCGACGCCGGCCTCGAAGGTGCCTACGCCGAAAAGATCGCCATCAAAGCCGCCATCGTCGCCAAGAAGCCCGACGCCATCGCCCACGCCGATGCGGCAGCGCTCGCCCTCGCCGGCCTCACCGCCCTCATCTCCATCGAGGACACCCTCCACCTCGCCTCCGGCGAAACCATCCTCATCCAGGGCGGCGCCGGCGGCGTCGCCAGCATCGCTATCGAGCTGGCCAAACACTTCGGTGCGCACGTCATCACCACGGCAAGTGCCGCGAACCACGACTACGTCCGCAGCCTCGGCGCCGACGAAGTCATCAACTACGCCACCCGCGACTTCACCGACATCGGCCAGATCTGCGATGTCGCCTACGACACCGTCGGCGGCGATGTCGGCACACGATCCATCGACGTCCTCAAGCCCGGCGGCCGCATCGCCTCCATCGCCGCCGGCCCTGCCGGAGTCGAAACCACCCGCGCAGACGTTACATCCCTCCGCCCCAACGTCGCCCGCGACCGCCCCCACCTCGAGCGCCTCGTCGACCTCTTCGAAGCCGGCGCCATCCACGCCCCCGAACTCACCCACTACCCGCTCTCGGAAGCCGTCGCCGCACACGTCATCAGCGAAGGCCGCCACCTCCGCGGCAAGCTCGTCTTCGACGTTCGCTAACCCAGGTCCACACGACGCGGCGACCCCTCCGCCACCGCCGCGATCACCGCCCGCGAAGCGTCGACAAGCCTCGAAGAGGCCTACCTGTGGATCACGATCGAGCCTCCGCCGATCGCAGTCGCCAGCGGCGTTCCATCGTCACTCCCCGCCTGGTTGTCGTAGACCACGATGTCGGTCGCGACGTCCCAGATCTTGATCCGGAACCGCTCGACTCCCCCGCCACCCGGCAGATCACCATCGACCGCCGTCAGCAAGAACCCGTAGTCGCCCGCGCCATTAATCACTCCCGTTCCCTTGAACTGCGCGCGAGCGCCTCCCACCACCAGCCATTGGTAGTCCTCGCTGTGGAAATTGAAGTCGGCCGCGCGGAATCGGAAGTCTGTGTTCCCGCTCGGCACCGTCGCGCCCCTCCGGTATCGCGATACGAACCCGAACGTCGCTCGCCCAACCACGTCCGTGTCCGATGCATCCTCCGGCGTGTACGCCCCCGTCGGCGAGTCGATCCACCCGCCGCCAGTCACGAACCCCGCCTCCGCGTCGTACGCCACGACGAACTCAAACACCGACTCGTCCCACGTCCCGAAGTCGTCCGTCACCCGCAGCGTCACCCCGTACACCCCCGCCGAGGTGTAGACATGCGTCGACGCCGTGCTGCGTGTCCCGGTCGGCTCCACCAGCACAACCTCGCTGCTCCCGTCGCCCCAATCCCACGTCGCCGTGTGACTATCCAGCGTGTCCGGATCCGTGAACGTCGCCGAGGCATGCACCACTGTCTCCACCGATACCGGGTCGAGCGGCGCGTCGATCGGGCCAACCTCTGGCGGCGTGTTCATCGGTGCCAGGGCCACGTCCAGCGTGTATTCCTGCTCGTACTCCACGCTGAACGGAATCTCGCTCGGCCAGTGGGTCGTCGGAGCCATCGTCTCGAAGAAGCGCAGCGTGTGGGTGCCCCCGTGCAACCACAGTTCGTAATTCCCGTCGCCGTACCACCACAGGTTCGGCGGCTGCCCAGAAGGTCCGCCGGTTGCCTGCGCGGCAATCGCCGCCAGCACCTCGCCGGTCCGCTCTCCGGTCACCACACCCGAGACGCGCGCCAGCCGCACCAGCGACGCATTGATGCCGCCCGTATCGGCTCCCTCACCCACCGAGACGTGGTTCAGCAGGTCGCCGTTGCTGCTGCGCATCGTCGCCGACCATGAACTGCCCGCCGGCACGGGGAGCTCCGGGTAGACCTCCTCCAGGTACGGCAGCCGTTTGAAGTTCGTCAGTGGGCCAATCGTGTTCGTCCTGAACACCACGCGGTAGAAGTCCAGTGCCACCAGTCCGCCTACCTCGTACGTACCGTCAGCCGCACTCAGCGTGCTCCCCTTCGGCGTCCAGTAGTTCTGGTAGTCGCACAGCCAGCTGTTCCCGCAGCGCCACACCTCCACGTTCACCCCACCGATGCCCACACCGTCCGCGTCCGTCACCGTCCCGCTGATCGACCCTCGACGACTCCGCAGCGACGCATCGATGTTCGGCGTCACACGCTCGTTCACCGTCGCCACATCCGAGGCGTCCCCGATCGTCGCCACGTCGTCGTAGTACTCACCAAACCAGTCCGCTGATTGCTGGAACTGGATCCGATAGTTCCCCGTCGGCAGCCCAAGTATCCTGTAGTCGCCGTCGCCGCTGGTGTGCGCTGCCCCCGCTACCGTCCAACCGCCACTGCCGTCGCTGGCCCAGGCCGTCACCGAGATGTTGTACAGCCCGCTGGTCCCGTCATCGCCGGCCACGTGCCCGGTGATCTCACCGGCGCGCACCAGCACCGCATCAACGCCCGTCACCAGATCGCCGTGTTCCACCGTGAACGTGGTCGCGCCCAGCTCGGTCGGCATGTTGTGATACCACTCCGTGACGTAGTAATAGTGGCTGAACCGCACCGTGTACGTGCCTGGATCGAGCGGCGCGATCGTGTAGGTCCCGTTCCAATCCGTCCAGGCCGAACGGCTGCCCACCCGCACATCCACGTTCGCAATCGGGTCGCCAGCAGCGTCCACCACCCTGCCGCTGATCTTCGCCGTCGGCACCAGCGTCACGTCCAGCGTGACTTCGTCCTCGTACGCCACCGACTGAGGAACCGTGATCCCAAAGTAGTTGGTGTTCCCAACCCACCCCTGGTCTCGGAACGTGATCTGGTAGTCGTCCGGGTGCAACCACAGGTCATAGCGCCCCGCCGCGTCCGTCACGTCCGTTCGATTCAGCGGAGGCCACCACGTCCACGTCGGCACCGTCCCCTCCGCGATCACCGCGAGCCCCTCGATCGGCAACCCCGTTCGATCGTCCGTCGCCACCCCCGTCACATGCCCCAGCCGAACCAGCGACGCACGGATGCCCGTCACTGCCTCCGCCTCACCCACCGCAACGGCGGCCGCGTCAGGCCCGACGAGCGCCGTACCCCAGGCGCTGTTCGAAGTGACCGCCAGCTCGGGGTAGACCTCGCGCAGGTAGTGCCACGGCGCGGGCCCCACCGTGTACGTGACGCGGTAGCTGCCCGCCGGAAGGTCGCCAATCGTGTAGCTGCCGTCAGTGGCGGTGTACGCGCTGCCGATCACCTTCCAGTTGTTGTTGAACGAGCTGCAGTAGTACGAACACTGGTAGGCCTGCACCTCCACTCGATCCAGCCCCACCGACGCCGAATCCGTTACCACCCCGCCGATCGATCCACGGCGGCTGCTCAGCACCGCATCAATGTTCGGCGTCACCGTCTCGTTCACCGTCGCCACGTCCAAGCCCAGCTCAATCGTCGCCACGTCGTCGTAGTACTCCCCGAACCAGCCCGCATTCTGGAGGAACCAGACGCGGTAGTTACCCGTCGGCAGCCCCACGATCGTGTAGTTCCCGTTGGAATCGCTGTAACCGCTGAGAGACACCGTCCAGACTCCGCCCACGTTTGCATAGGCGTACGCCGCCATGCCCTGAAGCGGTGAGCCATCCTCGCCGATGATCGTCCCGCTGATCGCCCCCGCCCGCGTCAGCACCGCATCGATGCCCGCCACCGCATCCCCGTACCCAAGCGACAGCGAGGTCGCTCCCGTCTCATCCGATGCGTTGTCGTACCACTCGATCACATACTCGGTGCGACGGAACTGAACCGTGTAACTGCCGGGCTGCAGATACGTCAGCTCGTAGCTGCCATCCGCGGCCGTGAAGGTGTTCCTGCCGGTCGTTGAAACCTGGACGTTCGAAAGCGGAATCCCACCCCCGTCCGTCACCGTCCCGCTGATCGTCGCCGCTGGCTGCAGCGCCTGATCCAGCGTCAACTCATCCCCGTACGTCACCGCCTGACCCGCAACCGCGACAGCGAAGTAGTCAGTGGTGCTCCCCCATCCCGGGGCGAACGAGATCCCATACGTGTCCTCGAACAGCCACAGATCGTAGCGTCCCGCCGCGTCCGTGATGTCCGTCCGCAGGATCGGCGGCGTCCACGTCCACGGCGACACCGCCCCCGTCGCCACCACCGAAATCCCCGAGGCAGGTAGCCCCGTCTGCGCGTTCGTCACCACCCCCGTCACATGCCCCATCCGCACCAGCGACGCATCGATCCCCGTCACCGCCACCCCGTCGCCCACCACCACGTCCCCGACGCCATCGCCGACGATCGCCGCCTTCCACTCGTTCAGCGTCGTTGTCGCGGTGTTCGGGTACACCTCCCACAGATAGTTCCACGGCGCCGGTCCGTTCCGGTAGGCGACGCGGTAGTTGCCCGCCGCCAGCCCGCTGATCGTGTAGCTACCGTCGGCGCCCGTGCTAGTCGTGCCAATCTTGTCCCAATACGAGAAGTAGTCGCAGTACACGCCGCTGTACCGGCACTTGTAGGCCTCCACCTGCACTCCACTCAGCGCCACGCCGCCCGCACCCGTCACCACACCGCTGATCGAACCCGGCGTCTGTGCCGAGATCGCCGGTAACGACAGCCCCCCCGCCACCCCAATCATCAGAACCAGCAGCGCGATGCCGGAAACCAGTCGAGTACTCATCAGTGATTGTTTTCCGTTGGACACGTGTAGTCGCCACCCTCCCTCAGCGAGAGGGCGTGAATCGCATCTCGAACAAGCATCGCCTCGGGCGTCCCACTCCAGCGCCTGACACCCAGGGGCGCGGCGCAGGTGGTCGTGATTCGGTCAGTGAGAACAGGGACGACGATCTGCTGGCGGTACGGGCGATCCATCAGGCCGCGGCGCATGGCTAGCTCCCGTCGGACAGCCGCCTCCTTGCGCAATCAATACCTAATTCTTCACCCTTCGTTCACGTTGTCACCAGTGGCCAAAGTCCCGGCGGACTCCTCCTCGTCTCTCACCGCCCGGGACCGTCGTCCCTATCAACGATGAACCTCCACCCACGCCGTCCACCGAGCCCGCAACCCTCCGAGCCCAATCAGCCCTCCGAGGCCCCGCCCCCGACTCAGCCCTTGCGACCACCGGCCGCGAAGCGTCCATCGAGCCCCGCAGGAGCCCCGCAGGAGCCCCACAGAGGCCCCACGCCCGTTGACACTGATACCGTCCCGCTGACAGGATCACGCCCATTCCCCCTCACTCCGGCGGAACGGCGCGCACGACCATCGGCGCGACCGAAAGGACCCCATGCCCGACCACTCCTACTTCGATCTCCACGTCCACTCCACCGACGGCTCCGATGACGCCGGCGCCACCGTCGAGGGCTACTGCAAGTGGGTCGAAGCTCGCCGCAAGAACGGCTACCACGTCGACGGCTTCGTTCTCACCGAGCACCGCCGCTACCTCGACGACGCCGACTACTCCGCCCTCGCCCAGCAATACGACGTCACCATCCTCCGCGGCATCGAGGTCGAAACAGACGTCGGCCACGTCCTCGTCTACGGCGTCACCCCGGACTTCCTCGCCCGCTTCGACCTCAGCGACATCTCCCTCCCCTACGCCGAGGTCTTCCAGGCCGCCGAGGAGACCGGTGGCATCGCCGTCGGAGCTCACGCCGGCCGCCCCCGCATCGGCCTCGTCGAGCACGTCGGCGAGCGCGGCGTCTCCCTCGAAACCGTCGGCATCATCGAAGCCCTCAACGGCGGCTCCAGCGACTACGAAAACGGCCGCTCCTTCGACCTCGCCGAGGAGCATGACCTCCTCACCGTCGGCGGCTCCGATGCACACTTCGTCTCCGCACTCGGCCGATGCCTCACCGAGTTCGATGTCCCAGTCACCTCCAACGAAGAACTCGTCGCCGCCCTCCGCAGCCGCGAATTCCGCCCCGTCCGCGTCGAAGACACCCGCGAGGGCGCTCAGCGCAAGGAACTCCCCTCAGCCGCGCTCATCCCCGCCACCAGCGGCCAGGGTGAACTCGGCGGCGACGCTCTCGAGCTCGACGAAAGCGTCATCGGCCAGGAAGTCCACGCCGGCTCGCTCGAAATCTCTGCCGAGTCCATCGCCAGCTACTGCGAGGCACTCGAAGAGACCAACCCTCTCTACACCGACCCCGCATGGGCCGAAAGCGAGGGCCCCTACGGCGGCATCGTCGCCCCACCCGGCATCCTCAACACCGCCCGCCTCCGCCCCGGTCCAGACCCCCAGGTCCGCTTCGGCACCCAGTCATTCATGGCCGGCTCCCGCCTCGAAACCTTCACCCCCATCCGCCCCGGCGACACCATCGATGCCTTCACCCAGGTCAAAGAGGTCTACGAAAAGACCGGCCGCAGCGGTCGCATGGCCTTCATCGTCCGCCGCACCCGCTACGCCAACCAGCACGGTGTCGATGTCGCCGCCACCGAAGCCTCCATGGTCCAGCGCCAGGTCAAAGCGCTCGACGGCTAACCCGCCAACCGACGAACCGACACACCGACCGCAAGGAGCCCCACATGTCCGCCCCCCACTCCGACCCGCTTGAGCAGCGCTACTTCGACGACGTAAACCTCGGCGACGAGTTCGAGGAGATCCAGCAGCCAACCTCCGAGCACGTCCAGCAGTTCCTCGGCACCAGCGCCCGAGGCGGCACCGACCGCAGCCCCGGAGCCGGCCGCTTCACCGATACCGCCACCGCCCGCAGCCAGGGCCTCGAACGCCCCATCGTCCCCGGCACCATGTCCATGGCCATGATCACCCGCCTCGTCACAGACTGGATGGGCCCCCTCGGCCACATCGTCGCGCTCGATGTCTCCTACCGACGCCCCGTCATGCACGATGACAAGCTCCGCTCCATCGCCCTCGTCACCGACGCCGAAACCTCCCCCCGCGTCCACCTCGACCTCGCCCTCGAAAACGAACGAGGCGAGCGCCCCCTCCAGGGCACCGCCATCGTCGAACTCCCGATGCGAAGCAGCTAGCCCCCTCCCCCGGGGAGCGACCTCCGATGACCCCCACCGCCGAGGTTCCCCCCAACTCCGAGCAGCCAGCCGCGCAAGACGCCCCGCCGCCTCCGCACCCCACCCTCTGGCCAGAACGCAGCCACCTCACAGAGTTCGATGCCGCCATCCAGGCCGCCCTCCAGTCGCCCCCCCAATCTACACCCCGATGTGCAGTCCCTCCTCCCGTCCACCCTCGCGCAAACAACCCCGAGCCAGCCTGATAGTCTCTAGCCACTCAAGCAGGCGCGAAGCGTCGACCAACCCCTGAAAGGGGGGGCTGTGCCCGGACCCCTCGACGGCATCCGCATCCTCGACTTCACCCGCTTCCAGCAAGGCACCTTCGGCACCGTCCAACTCGCCGACCTCGGTGCCGACGTCTGGAAGATCGAACAGCCCGGCGGCGACCCCGGCCGCACCCTCGGCCGCCACCTCAGCGGCTACTCCTCATACTTCGAATCCCTCAACCGCAACAAGCGCAGCCTCGGCCTCAACCTCAAAACCCCCGAGGGCATCGCCGTCGTCGAGCGCCTCGTCACGCAGGTCGACATCCTCGTAGAAAACTTCCGACCAGGCGCCATGGACCGCCTCGGCCTCGGCTACAACCACCTCAAAACCATCAACCCCGCCCTCATCTTCGCCTCCGGCAGCATGTACGGACCCAAAGGCGACCGCGGCGTGGACCCCGGCTATGACAACATCGCCCAGGCCACCGCCGGCCTCATGGCCTTCACCACCACCGAAGGCGACACCCCCGCCGGCGCCCAGCCCGGCGTCGCGGACCAGACCGGCGGAAGCATGCTCGCCTACGCCGTCCTCGCCGCTCTCGTCCACAAACTCCGCACTGGCGAAGGCCAGAAAGTCGACGTCTCCCTCTACGGCTCCCTCATCGCCCTCCAGGGCATCCACGTCGCCCGCGACTGGAACGACCACGAACTCGCCCCGCCCGGCAAATCCTCCGGCGTCTTCAGCCACCGCGCCCTCTGCATCGACAGCCGCTGGATCGCCTTCGGCCACCTCGAAGCCCGCCACTTCCCCAACCTCGCACACGCCCTCGATCTCGACGAACTCGCCACCGACCCCCGCTTCGCCACCTCCGAGGCGCGCGGCGCCAACATGGGCGCGCTCGTCGAACGCATCGACGCCCAGATCATCCAGCGCCCCGCCGCCGACTGGATCGCCCACCTCCGCGAAGCCGACGTCCCCTGCACCATCGTCCACACCTACGACGACATTCGCCAGGACCCCCAGGCCATCGCCAACGGCTACGTCCACGAAACCCAGCACCCCAAATGGGGCCCCGTCGCCACCCACGGCCCCGTCGCCCAATTCTCCCAATCCCCCGCCGAAATCCGCTTCCACGCCCCCATCACCCCCGGCGACCACTCCACCGAAATCCTCACCGAAGCCGGCTTCACCCCCGATGAAATAGCCACCCTCGGGGCAGCCGGCGCAGTCCTCACTCCCCCCGAGTAGGCGCGCCCACCTCTCCCAGCACCCACCCCAACCCCCGACCCACCCAACGAACCGGCATCCTCCACCTCGCCCCCCCTCTCGGGCTGGTAGACGTAACGAAATTCAACTCCGCATCACTTCCGACGTAACACCTGACGCAACCGAGACTCACGACGTAACAACCGACCCAAAGAACACGTAATTCCGCCACTCGCTACATAACCAATTTCAATCACGAGACAATCGCCATGGTGTTCCTGACGCTTCCACCCGATAACCCACGACGAACCCCACCCTCGAACACCGCGCCGACGAGCAACGCACCCTCGTCTCCACCCAGCTCGCCCCCCTCGTCCCCTCCGAGGTCTTCCGCACCCCCGAGGGCAAGTCGTGGGGATAGTGACCCCTCCCGCACCACCAAATAACTCTCGTCGCACGCCTTCGACTAAAGCCACCTCCCCGCCTGACTACCGGTACTGGTCCCCCCAACTCCCGGCGCTAGCATCAACGAGGGAGGAGTAGCGCCCGCCCCCGGAAAGGGACCGCCGTGCGGAACCTCCTCCGGCTACTCGCCGCCACGCTCATCCTCGCCGCCCTCGCCTGCGCCGAGACCCCCGAGGATCGGCAGGCCGTCAACCCGTCGGACAGCGTCGTCCTCGTGATGACCGCGTCGGGCAACGGTAGCGGCGTCATCATCGATGCCCGTCACATCCTCACCGATGCCCACGTCGTCTGGCCCTTTATCGAGGCGGGCATCCAGCTACCCGATGGCACAATCGCCGCCGCGACCGTGATCGGCTTCGATCGATATGTCGACCTCGCTCTGCTCGAGCTCCCTGAATCGATCGCCAGCGACCTCACCCCGGTCACCATTGCCACCGAGGTCGAACTCGGCCAGACCGTCACCCACCTCGGCTACTCACACACCTCCGATGGCTCGCTCGCTTCCGATGCCCGCGCCGGCACGCTCATCGACCAGCAGTCGATCGGCGATTTCGAAGTCACCCTGCTCGAAACCAACGCCGAGGTGATCCCCGGGTTCAGTGGCGGCGCACTCGTCAACGGTGCTGGCGAACTCGTCGGCATCACCCAGTTCCTGCTCGTCCCCGGCCGCATCTTCGCGCTCAGCGCCGTCGACGCGATCGAGCGAGCCGCCGATCTCATCGAGCTCGCCGAGACCCAGGGCGCGCCCGTCGGCCATCGACTAGAGGCAGCGACCGCCACCACAACCTTCTCGCTCAATGGCCCGCGAGCACACGCCGCCTTCCTCGCCACCAGCGCCGAGCAGTTCGACCTCTCGCTCAGCGCCATCAGCGGCGGCGCCATCACCCTTGCCGTACTCGACGTGCACGGCCACGTCGTCTCGGACACACTCCGCACCGGTCGAGGTGAACTCCACATCACCGCCACCATTCCCGCCAACACCGCCCGGCTCGCCGTCGTCGGTCTCCGCCATGGCGACCACGCCTTCGTACGAATCGAATCTCCGGTGCCACTCCAGCGGCTGCTCGACGAAGACCACGGCCAGCCGGCAATCCCCGATGGACTCACCTTCGCGGTACTCGACTATCCGTCAGACATCGACATGTTCGAACTCCAGCTCCCCGCACAGGGAACCGTCCTCGCCCGCGTCACCTCGCTCACCTTCGACACGGTCCTACACGTCGAACTCGTCACCCCCGAAGGCGCCATCCTCATTGCCAGCAACGACGACGGCGGCACGGGCCTCTTCGGCACCAACTCACTGCTCCAGTTCACCGCCCCCGTCGCCGGCAC
Organism: Dehalococcoidia bacterium; assembly: GCA_018700215.1. GTDB lineage: Bacteria > Chloroflexota > Dehalococcoidia > UBA2979 > UBA2979 > JABIST01. The sequence goes on from JABIST010000228.1 coordinate 11,647, forward strand.
CTACCGCCTCACCGTCAGCGACGCCGGCGGCAGCATCGGTCACGCCGGCGGCTACGCCCTCCTCATCTCCTCCCCCTTCGTCGAACCCCAGTAGCCGTGCCGCAAGCAATGCATCCTCGTCGCCATCCACGTCGCGGCGATGCTATCTAGCGGGGTCTTCAGGACAGCGGAGGGGAAGTCGTGGGGGAGGTGGTGTATTGAGCAGGCCGCATCACGATTGCGATAGCACTCTGATCTCGTATGGTGGTGCTCGGTGGTACTGAGGAGAAGCGTCATGCAACAAATTGCATTGGAGGCGCTCTCGAGCGCCTCCATTACCACGGTCATGGACAACGTTGCTGACCTACTCCTCGGCAACGAAGGCGTCGCTACTCGGATGAGGACCACTCAGCGAGTGGAGACTCGTTTCGCCGAGGAGGGTGGCACGGACGCCTCGCTCAAAGCGGAACATGGTTTCTCGGCGCTCGTCTCCGTGAACAAGGGTGACACTGCACATTGCCTGCTCTTCGACTCGGGAGTGAGTACCGACGGCGCCGTTGAGAATCTCCGGCGGCTCGAGCTGTCACTCCAAGACATCGAGGCAATCGTGCTCAGCCATGGGCACTTCGATCACACTATGGGCATGCACGGGATAGCCGACGAACTCGGCCGTGCCCAGCTCCCAGTCTTCATCCACCCAGAGGCGTGGAATCGTCGTCGTGTCGTAATCGAAGGTCGCGACCCGAGGGAGCTGCCGACGCCGAGCAAGTCCGCCTACATCGGCGCGGGCTTCGAGGTGATCGAGGAACGGCAACCATCCTTCCTCTTCAACGGAAGCGTTCTGATCACGGGAGAGGTCGATCGAACGACGAATTTCGAACGGGGGCTAGCACGACAGCAGGCGCTGAAGGATGGTGAATGGGCCCCGGATCCCCTGACCTTGGATGACCAGGCACTGATCATGCACATCCGTGGGAAGGGTCTCGTCGTGCTAACCGGATGCGGCCACGCGGGGGTAGTGAACATCGTCCGCTACGCGAAGCGCCTCACAGGCATCGATGACGTCTACGCGGTGATTGGCGGCTTCCACCTCGGCGGGCAGCTTGAAGCTGATGTCATCCCCGCCACCATTGCGGAGCTAAAGAGCCTATCGCCGGCCGTGATTGTTCCCGCCCACTGCACCGGATGGCGGGCGGTCGCTCAGCTCGCGGAAGCCTGCCCTGATGCCCTCATCCGCAACTCAGTCGGAACGCGCTTCGACTTGTAGAGGCAGCGAACACAGCGCCTTCTCCCACCCCTCCGTCGCTTGGTCAGTCTGGGGTTAGGGAAACTCGCGAGTGCTCACTTCGACCGAGTGAGCACCAAGCCCCGACTCCAGGCCGGCCTGACGGCAGCTTCTCCTGAGTGACCGAGGTACGCGCCGGCTTCAGGGGCATGTAGGGGGACTGGTCCCGCTGCTGGGGGTGTCGGGGGTCCACACCCCCGATGAACGATAAGCCCTATGAAACTCGATCTAGCAGGCCGAAATCAGCCCCTCCTCATCCGAAGGGGGACACAGGGGCCTAGCCCCCTGTGTCCCCCGCGCCGCCACCCGCTCAGCCCACAACGCCTGCGCCTCACCCAGCGCCACCTCAAACTCCCCCACCTCCACCACATGCCGACGGAAAAACGCCGCCACATCGTTCACCGTCGCATCCTTCATCCCCGGCAAACTCACGAACTCGTGCCCCACCCCGTCGTACAGCCGCAAATCCGACGCCTTCCCCACTCACCCCCTTTCGTCCGTG
>JABIST010000344.1 GCA_018700215.1 Dehalococcoidia bacterium
GCCGCCGCCGCTCTCGCCGCGCTCCTACTCCTCCTCTTTCTCCGCCCGCCACCTGCGCAGGCGGAGACGGAGCGTCACTGAAGTAAGGGCTACCCACGCCGACTAGCCAACCCATCGACGCCTCCCCACCGACCCCGTATCGTCACGACGAACGAAAGGCGCACCGCATGCCAACTGCCGAGGCCATCCCAGCACAGCCGTTCCTCGACGCAATCATCGCCGCCGGCGTCACCGACATCGTCGCCGTCCCTGACACCCACCAGCGCAGCCTGATCGAACTACTCGATCGCGTCGACGAACCGCGCTTCATTCAGGCTGCCACCGAGGACGAAGCCATCGCCCTCGCCGCCGGCCTCATCGTTGGTGGCCGCAAGCCCCTCGTCCAGATCCAGCACGCCGGCCTCTACGCCTGCGTGAACCACCTCCGAGGAATCGCCGAAGACGCCCGCTTCCCCATGGTCCTCCTCATCGGCCTCCTCGGCCGGGACCCGGACCTGCTCCCCGGCGAACACGGCGGCTCCATGGTCCGCCTCGCCCAACCCCTGCTCGATACCTTCGATGTCCCCCACTACCTCCTCGATAGCCCCGATGACCTCGACAAGATTGCCGGCGCATTCGAAGTTTCCGAGGCCAGGCAGGGCCCCGTCGCCCTCCTCGTCGGCGTGATGACGAGCTAGGAGCACCCCATGACCGACCCCACCACCGGCAACCGCATCTCCGTCGATTCCGCCCTCGCCGCCCTCGCCAAGCGTCGCGACGGTCAGGTCGTCGTCTCCACCATGACCGCCATGCGCCCCTGGCGTGAGAGTGCCGAAACCGACCGCGACCTCGTCTGCGTCGGCTTCATGGGCGGTGCATCCACCCTCGGCCTCGGCGTCCAGCTCGCGAGGCCAGACGTGCCCGTCTGGGTCCTCGACGGCGACGGCTCACTCGCGATGCAGCTCGGCTCCCTCCTCACCGTCGCCAACGCCGCCCCCCGCCGCTTCCTCCACGTCGTCTTCCACAACGGCGTCTACGACACCTCCGGCGCCCAGCCCGTACTCGCCGAGGGCAATATGTCCTTTGCCGAAATGGCCAAAGGCGCCGGCTACGCCGAAGCCGTCCGCTTCGACGACATCGAGTCCTTCGACGTCGCCCTCGACGAACTGCTCGAGGTCGATGGCCCCGTCTTCGTCGAGCTCATCAGCGAACCCACCGGCGACCAGTTCAAGGGCCCCCAGGGCGGCGCCGCCGCCCACCCGCCCGGCGAGCGCCCCGTCCCCTCCGCCCTCGCCGCCATCTGGCCCAAAGTCCGCGACTCCCTCGCCGCGGACGCATAGCCGAGGCCACCGATGACCCACCGTCACCTCCGAGGATTCGCACTCGCCGCTTCGCTCCTCTTCCTCACTCTCGCCGCAGCTTGCGGCGGCTCCGACGACACCGCCGATGGCGATAGCGGCGCTTCCGAGGGCGACCCCACCTCAACCGCCGGCGGCGACCGCCAGTTCGGCGCGGTTACTGTCGCCCGCTCCGGCGGCGGCAACACCGAGACCGTCGATATCGACCTCGCCCCCGCCGCCCAGACCGTCGATGCAGCCACCGTGCAGTCCGCGCTGATCGATGCCGACCGCGACACCGGCGAATACCGCCTCGACAGCGACGCCGCCGACAACATCGAGGTCGGCTCCGTCGTCCTCTTCGAGGAGCACTCCCTCGTCCGCATCCTCGACAAGCGCGATGACGGCGGCGACGTCGTCCTCATGACCGAGCCCGCGCCACTCAACGAGTACATCAGCGACGGCGAACTCGGCTGGGACTACGCCATCGACTTCGGCGGCTCCCAGACAAACTGGCTAGACGGCATGACCGTCTTCCTCGGCCCCTACCAGCTCCAACCAGCCGAGCGAAGCGAAGCCGCCATCAAGTTCAAAGGCGAAATCGGCAGCATGGAGGTCGAAGTCGAGATCGCGCCCTCTGGAGAACGCCTCCAACTCAGTCTGGACGCCACCAAGTCCATCGATGGCGGACCGAGCCTCCAGATCGTGGCCAGCGGCTGGGTCGAGGGCTTCCGCTCCACCGGCAACGTCTCTTACGCCGGAGGCGATCTACAGAGCTTCCGCTACCAGAACCAGGAGCTGAAATCGGAGATGGACATCCGCTTCGTCGGCGTCCGCCTCGGTCAGCAGCCCGAAATCCTCAACCTCCCGCTCCGCCTGGACATGCCCTTCGTCGTCTACGGCATCCCCATGAAGCTCGCCCTCGGCGCAAACCTCAGCATCGTCCCCGAACTCACCGGCGAGTCCTCCAGCGAAGTCGCCTTCAACGTGAAGTACTCAGGCTCCGAAGGCTTCGAGTGGTCGCAGACCTCCGCCCGTGCCCTCGGCGGCCTCGATAACCAGGTCCTCGAACTCACCACCGGCGACACCGCCGGCTTCGTCCCCGTCGGTCTCGGCGTCACCCTCGCCTTCCCCGTCATGCAGCTCAGCATCCTCCACGGCACCGTCGTCCCATCGATGGTCATCGATACCCACATCTCCGGCTTCTACTCGCCCAACCCCGCCTGCCAGAGCGCCAGCGTCCGCCTTCGCGGCGTCGTCGGCGTCAGCCTCGGCGTCCTCGGCCTCGAACTCGCCTCCGCCCAGGAGACCGTCTTCGAAAAGGAGCACGAGGTCGCCCCCGGCGAGGAGTGCGTCGCCTTCGAGAGCAACGACTGAGCCCCGATCACCAACCTACCGAGGAGCCACGACATGACCGACGAACCGATCTCCCGCTTCCCCGTCCCCGCCATCGAGGATCTCCCCGACGACGTCCGCGACCAGATCCTCGAGGTGCAAGAGAGCACTGGCTTCGTCCCCAACGTCTTCCTCACCCTCGCCCACCGCCCCGATGAGTTCCGCGCCTTCTTCGCCTACTACGACGCCCTCATGACCCGCGACGGCGGCCTCACCAAAGCCGACCGCGAGATGATCGTGGTCGCCACCAGCTCCCTCAATCACTGCCACTACTGCGTCGTCTCCCACGGCGCCCTGCTCCGCATCTTCTCCAAGAACCCACTGCTCGCAGACCAGGTCGCCATCAACTACCGACGCGCCGACATCACCCCACGCCAGCTCGCCATGCTCGACTTCGCCACCCTCATCGCCACCGACTCCCATCTCGCCACCGAAGCTGACTTCGACGAACTCCGCACCCACGGCTTCACCGACGACGACATCTGGGACATCGGCGCCATCACCGCCCTCTTCGCCCTCTCCAACCGCATGGCCAACCTCACCGCCATGCGCCCCAACGACGAGTTCTACTCAATGGCCCGCCAACCGAGGTAGTTCGAGACCGCCGCTAATCCACCCGTCGATGCAGCTTCCGAATCTCCGCCGAAACCGCCCCCTGCTTCACATCCAGGATCGCGATCGTCCCCAGCTCGCCGCGGCCATGCCGCAGATTCGGCCGCGTTGGACTCCCCGGGTTCACGAACAAGATCCCGCCTACCACCCCGATGTACTCGTGGTGCGTATCGCCAAAGCACACCACGTCCACCGACTGCCCAAATCGACGCTCCATCACGTCGTGCGGATTCCCCCGAGGAAACTCAACCGTATGCGTGAACTTCGCCACCCCACCCGGCAACCGGATGTCGTGCACCATCCCAATCCGAATCCCGCCCACCTCAACAAC
>JABIST010000398.1 GCA_018700215.1 Dehalococcoidia bacterium
GCCGCCGCCGCCGTCATGCGCCGCGACGACGGTAAGGTGCTCCTCTTCCAGCACGGCGCTACCGGCCCCTTCGCCGGCCGCTGGTCGCTGCCAATCACCGTCGTCGCCGACGAAGAGACTGCCGAGGACGCTATCGAACGCGTCCTCCGCGAACACACCCACGTCGAGCCCGGTCCCGTCGAGTTCGAGGACACCCTCTACATCAACGGCGATCACGGCGCGCGCTTCATCGTCAACGCCTTCCTCTGTCGCGGCTGGCGCGGCGAACCCCAGTACAGCCCGCAGCACTACGCGGACGCCGCATGGTCCCAGCCCGCCGCACCCGCCGTCAGCGGAGAGCTGCTGCCCGAGATCCGCGCTTGGCTCCAGCAGACCATGGGCGAACCCGCGCACCCCCGCACCCCCGACGGCATCACCGAGCTACTCGATGAAACGCGCGGCGCGCTGCTCGCCGCCTTCCAGTCGATCCCCGCGCCCGCCCGCGCGGACGCACTCCAGAACGGCTGGTCACCCCTCGATGTGCTCGTCCACGCTGCCGAGGTGGAGGCCTACTATCTCGCCGAGTGCGACCGCCTCATGCGCATCCCTGGCCACACCTGGAGCAGCTTCAACGACGCCCAGTGGTATGACCTCCACCGCCTCCGCGAGCCGTCCGATGCCGCCAGCGCTCAGCTTCGCCTGGACGAGGTGCGTGAACGCACCCGCTTCTGGCTCGCCTCGGTCTCCGAGGATCAGCTCGCCCAATACGGCAACCACCACGAGCGCGGCGCCGTGCTCATCGGCGAGCGCATCGAGCGGATCGCCCACCACGAACACGAGCACGCCGAGCAGCTCCTCGCCATGGGCGACGTTGCGAGGGCGAACCCATCCACCGACGACGCGGCCGCAAACGGCCGCTAGACTAACGACATAACGAGGAATCCCGACATGCTGTTACTCATCGACAACTACGACTCGTTCACCTTCAACCTCTACCAGTACCTCTCGGAACTCGGCGCGCAGGTCGAAGTCCACCGCAACGATGAAATCACCGTCGAGGACTGCCTCGCTATGGGTGCGGACCAGATCGTCATTTCGCCCGGCCCTGGCAGCCCGAAGGACGCCGGCATCTCCATCGAACTGGCCCGTGCTGCCGCTGACCAGGTCCCGCTGCTCGGCGTCTGCCTCGGCCACCAGGCCCTCGCTGAAGCCTTCGGCGCCAAGACCGTCCACGCCGGCGAAATTATGCACGGTAAAACCTCGATGATTGAGCACGACGGCAAAGGCGTCTTCGCCGGCCTCCCCAACCCCTTCGAGGCCATCCGCTACCACTCCCTCGCGCTCGACCCGGACTCAATTCCCGACGAACTCGAGGTCACCGCACGCTCCGAATCCGGCGTCATCATGGGGCTCCGCCACCGCACCCTCGGTATCGAGGGCGTACAGTTTCACCCGGAGTCGATCATGACGAAGAACGGCCACCACCTGCTGGCAAACTTCCTCGGCATCGAAGTTCCCGAGGCGCTCCGCACGCCCCAGGTGGCGCCCGCGACGCTGAGCGCGCATGAGCGAGTAAACGCATGATCCGCGAAGCCATCCTCGCCATCGTCGACGAAGGCCGTGACCTCACCGAGGACGAGGCTCACGAGGTCATGAACGAAATCATGCGAGCCGGCCTCGGCGAGGAAGAGGGTGTCGCCACCCCCGCCCAGTTCGGCGCATTCCTCACCGCCCTCCGCATGAAAGGCGAAACCGTCGACGAGATCGTCGGCATGGCCAAAGCCATGCGCGAGCATGCCCTCCACGTGGAAATCGATGCTCGCCCGCTGCTCGATACCTGCGGCACCGGCGGCTCCTCGAAGAAGATCTTCAACGCCAGCACCGCCGCCGCCTTCGTCGCCGCTGCCGCTGGCGCCAAAGTCGCCAAACACGGCAACCGCGCCATGACCTCAAAGTCCGGCTCCGCCGATCTCCTAGAGGCGCTCGGCGCAAAAGTTGCCCTCACCCCGCAGCAGGTCGCCA
>JABIST010000403.1 GCA_018700215.1 Dehalococcoidia bacterium
ACGCATCAGGCCCCGCCTCGCCCGCAAATTCACCGTCAACCTGGACTGGCAACGGTGCCTCCGGTCGCAACTCGAACGCCGCCGCCTTCAGGTAGTGGACCGATTTGTGCCGCTGCCGCGACAGTGAACCGCTGGCGGCCCAGGAGAGCTGCACCAGGCGCTCCACCACTCGCCGCTCCACGCTGGCGGTGGGCTGCCCGCTGAACGTCACCAGATCGAGCAGGCCATCATCCAGGACAGCCCCGTCCGTGATCTTCGTAACTCCGCCGTAGAGCCGCGAGTTGCCGACCACCGCCATCGTCAACGGGCCGCGCCGGTGCGTTTCTCCCACGACAATCGTGGTCGGCACCGCCCGGGCAGCAATCAACGCGCGCGCCGCCGGCCATGCAAAGGCAGCCCGGCCGAAGCGGCGCTTCAGCGACGACCGCCCCTCCATCCCTTGCACCACGGCGGCGTCCAGCCCCACGCTGCACATCAGCAGGAAGCGGCGCGGTGGTTCGTAACCGAGCTGCACCATGCCGGTGTCCACCCGGACCCGCCGCCCCGCCTCAACCAGCCCGAGCGCTCCACCCACATCGTCGCCGATGCCGAGCTCGTGCGCCCACACGTTGGCGGTTCCTGCCGGTAGTACGGCGAGCGCCGTCTCCGTCTCCGCCACCCCGCTGAGCACCTCGTTCAGCGTGCCGTCGCCACCGCAGGCGACGACCACCGAGGCGCCAGCAGCAGCAGCGTCTGCGGCCAGTACCGCGCCGTCGCCGGGACCGCGCGTCTCTTGCACGCTGACATCCCAACCAGCACGTCGTAGCGCCTCCAACGGCGCCTCCAGCTCCGCGTTCGAGGGCGGGCGTCGCGCGGCCGGATTGCGAATCAGCACCACCTGACGAGGAGCGGTGTTCGTCGTCGCTTCCATCGCTGCATCGTACCGAGAGCGCGGCGGAACGCTAGGCCGTAACCCGCCTGCGCCTATAGTCGAAAGACCCAACCGCAGCGCCTGGCGGGAGCCCGGATGATCGACATCGCTCGGATCGACCACATCAGCATGGCCGTACCCGAACTCGAACCACAGGTGGAGCTGCTGGAGCGCCTCTTCGGCTTCCGCTACACCGGGCGCTTCTCCGATCGCGGCTACCACGGCGCCGACCTGGAGATTCCGGGGCGTTCAGGCATCGCCTGGGAGCTGCTCGCACCGGACGGGCCGGACTCGTACCTGCATCGCTTTCTCGATGGCGTCAACGGCCCCGGGCTGCACCACATCGCCATGCAGGTCCGCGATATGGACAGCGCGCTGCGCTCCATGGCGCAGTTCGGCATCGAACCGTGGGGGCTCGATCAGCAGGAGCGCCACTTCGAAGACGAGCAGCCCGTCGAAAACGAAGTCGAGGGCGGCGCACACTCGGTGGCATACATCCACCCCCGAGGCGGCGGATTCGGCTTCCTCTACCAGCTCTACGAGGGCACCCCGTGGCATCTGCCGGAGCCGTTCGAGGACGATCGCCCGGACACCCTGGGGATCATCGGCGTCAACTCACTCGGCCACGCCCACCACAGCCGCACAGAACTGGGCGATTGGTACGAGCAGCTCTTCGGGTTTCGCACCGTCCACGCGCCACCACTCGCCTTCGCGCGAGCAAGCTTTGTCTCCCGCATCCTCGAACTGCCGTCAGAGCAGCTCCAGATCGAGGTGATGCAGCCGGCTCGCGAGGACTCCTTCCTCCAGCGGTTCATCGACGGACGCGGCACCGCGGTGCACCACGTCTCGTTCGAGGTGCGCGACATGCAGGCCGCGATCGCCGCCTGCAACTCCCACGGCGCCGAAGTGATCGCGGAGCACTCGGGCCAGACCGAGGGCGGGCGCTGGCACGAGGCGTTCATCCCGCCAGAGCACACCGGCGGCATGCTGGTGCAATTCTTTGCTCAAGAATCGAGTTCGAGTCCGGGCCGGCAGCCGCTGCCAGCCACGGTCGAACAGGTCTAGTCGATCGAGCTCGACTAGATCGCCATCCCAGAGGAGGCAAACCCCTCCAGCGCGGACTGCTCGCCGTAGACCATCAGCCGATCGCCCAGCTTCAAATTAGTTGCTCCGGGCGGCCCAACAACCATCCCGCCCTCCGTATTTTCGAGTCCCAACAGCCGCATCCCATCGATCGATCCGAAGACCTCGGAGATCGTCTTACCCGCGAATCCGCTGGTCTCGTCAATTACGATTTCGGCGAGAATCTTGTCATCGGCGGTACCACGGGTAGCCAACACATCGACGAAGTCCAGCACCAATGGTTGAACGATCGCGAGCGCCATCCGGCGACCAGCGATCTGATACGGAGAGACAACGCGGTTCGCGCCGGCAGACTTCATCCGCTGCTCTGCCGCCGAGCTACCGGCGCGGGCGACGATGAATAACTCCGGATTCAGTGCGCGCCCGGTCAGCGCGATGTAGGTGTTCTCCACATCCGAGTCTGCCGCCGCCACCAGCCCGCGCGCTCGTTCGACTCCGGCCGCCCGTAACGCCAGCTCCTCGGTCGCGTCGCCCTGGACCACAGTGAAGCCGTGCTCTTCAGCCTCCACGAGCGCGTCGGGACTCTGGTCCACAACCACCAGGCCAACTCCATGGTCGTGCAGGTCCACCGCAATCTCGCGACCAACGCGCCCAAACCCGCACACGATGACGTGCTGCTCCATACGCTGCACCTTTCGTCCTGACCGTCGCCGGCCCAGCATCTCTCGCACTTCGCCCGCAACCACGGTCTCCACCAGCGCCGTCGCCGTGTAAAACATCAACCCGATGCCCACCAGGATGAACACGATCGTGAACACACGCCCCGTGGTGTCTAGCGGCTGAACTTCATCGAACCCGACCGTCGAAAGCGTGGTCACAGCCTGATAAATCGCTTCGAGAAGTGTGAAGTCCTCGATCAGCGCGTACCAGCCAATGCCGACGCCGAAGACGAACGCGAGCAGTGCCAGGGGCAGAGTCAGTTGACGCAAACTCGCACTCCAGGCCGGCGCGCCGACGCGCCGTGGCGCTTAGCGACCAGAGATCTTTTTCCGCTTGTGTTGGACGTAGTCCACCAGGATGTACTCGCCCAGCTTATCGGGAGTGGTGTAGAAGACACGGCCGCCGTTGATCTTCGCGAGCTGGTTCACGAACTCCTTCAGGTAGTAGTTCCGATCCAGCATGAACGTGTTGATCGTGATGTCCTGCTGGCTGACCCGCTTCACCGCCTTCAGCGTCTCCCGAATCGTCACCGGGCTTGGCGGATAGGCGAACACCGAGCGCCCTCGTTCAAGGTGCGCCGTCGGCTCACCGTCGGAGATCATCAGGATCTGGCGCGTGCCACCTCGATGTTTCGCCAACAGCTTCTCGGCGATCAACAGCGCGTGGTGCATGTTCGTGCCCAGCACGGACTCATCCCAGCGCACGTACGGTAGGTCTTGCGGCTTCAGCTCCCGCGCCAGGGCGGAGAATCCGATGATGTAGAGGCTGTCCCGCGGGTACTGCGCCTTGATCAGGTTCTGCAGCGCCAGCGCCACCTTCTTCGCCGCCTGGAACGAGCCGCGCAGCGCCATCGACCAGCTGAGGTCCACCATCAGCACTGTCGAAGTCTGCGTGACCAGCTCGGAGCGGTACACCTCGAAGTCGTCCGGCTGCAGGTTGATCGGCGTGTGCGGCCCTTCGCGCTCCAGCGCATTCATGATCGTCTTGCGCATGTCCAGGTGGAACGGGTCGCCAAACTCGTACGGCTTCGACTCATCGAGTCGCTCGCCGTGGCGGCCGGACTGAGGCACCGGGTGATTGCCGATGCTCTGGTTCTTGAGCGACCGATAGATCTCCGCGAGCGCGTTCTGGCCGATCATCCGCGTGCCACGCGGCGTCAGCTCCCACTCATCGCCTTCCTTGCGGATGTAGCCGGAGTTCTCCAGCACCTCAAGCAGCTTCTTCAGCTCCTCGAAGCTCTCGACAGCCTCGTCGCCCAGCAGCTCACGGAGCTGATCGAGGTCAACGTTCTCAAGCTCACCGGTGTACTGAGCACGCTCGAGGGCACTCTCGAGGCCATCGATGTTCTGCATCTCGCCCATCAGTTCCATGGCGGCCTGCAGGTCCAACTCCTCGTCGCCTCGGAACGGGTACGCACTCCCCTGGTCGCGCGACGGGTTGAGGAAGTCCAGGTTCTGCGCCAGCTCGGACAGCTCCGCTTCAAGCTCGGCGTCGCCCAGCTTGTCCGAGAGCATGCTCTGAAGCTGCTGTCGCTGGTCCGAGGGCATCGACTCCATCAGCGACTGCATCGCCTGCATCTGCGACTGCATCTGCGCGATCAGCTCGTCCAGCGACTGTGGTGGATTCTCACCAAACATGTCGCCGTAGTTCTCCATGAAGGAGTCGAAGTCCGGCTCTTCGCCGCGCATCCGTTGGGCGAGCATGTCGTTCAAGTCGCGAGTCATGTCCTTCATGCGCTGCATGTCGCCCTCGGACATCTCCTCAACCATCTTCGAGACGTCGTTGAAGAGCGATTCCGTCATCGCCTGGCGAAGTTGCTCCACCAGCTCCTGGAAGCGATGTTGCGCGTCTGGGTTGAGGAATTCGTAGTTCTGCAGCTCCTTCATCTGGCCGGCCGCATCTGGCGGGAGCTGATCCAGGAAGTCCTGCTTGCGCTGCGCGATCCGCTCCAGCATCTGCTGGAACTGCTCCTCCTCGGTCAGCTCACGCCCCGCGGCGCCTGGCTGCCCGTCGGATGACTGCTCGCTGGACTGTCCCGATTGCTGTGGCTGGCCGCCCTGCTGTCCCGAGGGTTGCTGCCCTGGCTGGCGCATGCCGGACTGCTGCTGGCCGCTCTGCTGTTCGCCCCCGGGCTGCTGCTGGCCGGAGGGCTGCTCACCCTGGGAACCATCAGCACCATCAGCGCCTTCGCCCGGTTCGCCTGAAGGGGCGCCGCCCTGCTGCTCTCCCTGCGGCTGGTCCTGCTCACCAAGCCGGTCGGTCAGAGTCTCCCGCTCCATGTCCAAGACTTCTTCGAGCTGGCGTTTGAGATCGTCCATCACGCCACCCATGTCGAAGCGGTCCAGTCGCTCGCGGCGCTGCTGCCGGAGCTGCTGGAGCAGATCACGAAGGCCCTGCATCTGGCCTTGCTGTGGTGTCTGCATCCCGCGCTGCATCATGTTGCGCAACGCGTGCTGAAGATCCCCAAAGTTCATCAGGTCGTCAGACAGCGCGTCCAAGATCTCGTCGGCGTTAAGCCCCTGGATCTCCTGGGTGCCGTCCCATTCGCTAAACCGGTATCGCAGGGCCATCCTGGCCTCCGTCCCGCACACTGCGGGTTCGTCGTGCTTGGCTAGCCTCGGTACACCGAGTGTCCGGGGCCGCTCAGTGTGTCCTTGTTCAACCGCTTGTTGAGGTGCAGGCCTTCAAGTACGAACTCCGCGGCCGACGCCTGCACGGCGGACCGGTTGTCCTCGCCCACCAACTGCTGCACCACGGCCTTCAGCCCGTCAACCTCGTCGAGCAGCTTGTCGTAGCGGTCAGCCGCCAGCGCCTCGCCCGTCTCGACAGAGATGCCCGTCTTGAACGCCTCAACGATTGGCTCCGTCGACGCGTCATCGCAGAGGTTATTGAACACCGATACGACCCCGCCGTGAATCAGGCGCTCCAGGATCTGCTGGTCCTTGCCATCCTCCACCGTCTCGAGTTCAACCTTGCCCTGCAGGGCGGGAAGCACGAACGGGAGGTCCGAGATCCGCGGTACCACATCAACCTCACCGAGTCGGATCGCCCGACGGAGCGCGTTCGCCAGCATCGCCTCGTAGTTCGCCACGGAGGCGCGGACCGAGACGCCGGAGCGCTGGTTCACGTCCGGTGAACGGCGAGCAAGCCGCGTGACTTCAGCCACAATCTCCTTCATGTAGTCCGGGACAACCACATTGAATTCGTCAGTGTCGAAGTGGTGCCCCTCCTGCTCCATGATCGCAATCTCGTGCTCAATGCTCTGCGGGTAGTGGGTGCGAATCTGGGAACCGTAACGGTCCTTCAGCGGCGTGATGATCCGTCCACGGTTCGTGTAGTCCTCGGGGTTCGCGGTCGCGACAATCAGCACGTCCAGCGGGAGGCGAACCTTGTGTCCGCGAATCTGGACATCGCGCTCTTCCATCGCGTTCAGCAGACCAACCTGAATGCGCTCGGCCAGGTCAGGCAGCTCGTTGATCGCGAAAATGCCGCGGTTGGTGTGCGGGATCAGCCCGTAGTGAATCGTCATCGCATCCGAGAGGTAACGCCCCTCGGCGACCTTGATCGGGTCAACCTCACCAATCAGGTCGGCGATCGTGATGTCCGGGGTCGCCAGCTTCTCACCGTAGCGAGTCTCTCGACTCATCCAGGAGACCGGAGTGGCGTCTCCATGCTCCTCAATCAATGCGTGGCCCTGCGGAGAGATCGGCTCGTACGGATTCTCGGGGATCTCGCAATCCGCGATGATCGGAGTCCACTCGTCCAGCAGCGAAGTCAGGCTCCGAATGATCCGCGATTTCGCCTGACCACGCTCGCCCAGCAGGATGATGTCCTGTCCGGATAGAATCGCGTTCTGAAGCTGTGGGATCACCGTCTCCTCGTACCCCACGATCCCGGGGAACAGCTCTTCGCCGGCGCGCAGCTTGGCAATCAGGTTCTTCCGCAGCTCCGCGCGAACCGGAAGTACTTCGTACCCGGCCGCCTTCAATTCACCCAGGGTGGAGGGTCGTTCGTTCGCCACGTTGTTGGCTCCTCTGATCTTCGGATCGCTGGGAACGGAGGGTTCCAGCAGCGACGGTGTCCGTTTGCGGCACACAGTGCGTGTCGTGCATGACACCGGCTGACGGTGCCGCACACACCGTCATACCCCGCGCGCGCCCACAGTATACGGACCCGCAAGGAACGCAACGGGCACGGAACCAACGAAGCGCAAACAGACTGTGAGATCGAAACAGCCCCGCCGGTTGGCGGGGCTGTGTTGCAGTCAGTCGGTAGAACAGCTGGTTAGCTGGTCGCCTCGCTCGTGATGCGCGGGAACTCGGGGCGCTGCACCAGTTGGCAGACGGCCTTACCCAGGGCGGAGTCGCGCACAACGATCACGTCGGGCACGTCCAACACATCGCCCAGGCTCACGTTCAGCGCGCCAGTCACACCCAGCAAGGTGGACAGCGGCATGTCGCGCTTCCCGTTCTCGTAGTTCGAAAGCGAAGCCTGCGTGATGCCGGCGCTCCGGGCGACGTCCGCCTGCGAAAGTTCTCGCCGCAATCGCCACTCACGAATGCGCTGCCCCACGGCTTTTCGCTGCGTCTGCAATTCCGGTGCTACCTCTGCGACCATCAAGTGATTGCCTTCCCCGCTCGAATCTTCATTCGTTATCTATGTTTGGTTGTGCTCACAAGCACAAGTTCATGATGTATGTGGATCGCGATCGGCGCAAGAGACCGTCGTTACAGAAGAGTTAACGTTGTATGACATCTTGCATACACGTTGTACGTGAGGGTTCAGTCAACAATCAGCAGCAGACCAATGGATCCAACGCCTAGCTGCCACTTCCAGCCCTCTTCCGCGCTGTGGAACCAGATATCGCGATGCAACCCGTGTACTGCACTGCCAGTATCCGCACAGGTATAGACCCGCTCCAGCGGGTCCCCCACGATGATGAATCGTTGCCCCAGGTAGGACCAGTCGCAGGCTGCGGCCCCATTGTAGACCACTGTTCCGTCTCGCATCGCGCCGCAGAATGCCCCACCGTCACCACTCTCGGAGGTCGCTCCCTGCACGCAGTAGTAGAAGCTGATCGTCGCTTCCACGATGTCCCCGGTGCGAAGCATCGGCGTCTGCAGCACGCTGGCATCGATCGGGTATGCGGCCTCGATGATCGGCGGCACGTCGCCACGGGCGGCAGCGCGTAGCACAAAGGCAGCGTGCACCTCGGCGCGGGTCGCCGGACGGCTCAACCCCCGCATCGGCTCCACGAATGGCGGCGAGTTGTCACGTGTACTAGCGCGGGCGACGAACTCCTCGTGACGTTCCGCTCGAGTGGGTTCTGGGTCGAGACGGCCAGGCGGTTCGACGAACGGTGAGTCATTGTCACGAACCGCGGCGCGAGCGATCAGTGCCGCATGCCGTTCTTCCGTTGTGACGGCCGCCGCAGCAGCCGGATCAGACCGCGATGCGTCCGCGTCCACCACCGAACTCACTGCCGCACTGCCGACATGACGCTCTGGTTGCGGATCGATCTCCGTCCTCGTGACAAGCGCGGTAGCCGCCGTTGGCGGCGTTTCAACCGCGTCGAGTTCCTCGTCCAGGCTCACGGCCGGCGTCGAGGCGTCAGCGACGAATGACAGTGGCTGTTCCACCGCAACAATGGCGCGAGAGAGCGAAACCGCTGCGACTGGAGTGGGAGTCATTGCGACTGCAAAACCAGCCCACGCCGCAACAATCGCCGCTGCCGCGGCGAGGACAAGCGATCCCGCCATCACCTGGCGGAGAGATCGCGCCATTATCTGGCGCAACTGGAGAGGAGTTCCCCGCACGCGCCGCAGTATGTCAGCGCAGCACCCCGCCGCCTAGCAGGGGTTTCACTGATCCCTTGAACGCCCGTTATCGCGGGCGAACCAGCCCGCAGTTAGCTCAGCAGCCCCTCGGCGCGAAGGTCGCCAATCGCGCCACGGAAGGCGGAAACCGTGTCTGCCACCTCGGAATCGCCGTGCGCAGCAGAGACCATGCCCCCGTTTCCCATCAGATCCACGCCGTGGTTGAAGAGCGCCCAGCGCAACGGACGCATCAGCCCGTCCACTACCCCCTGCGGTTCCTCAGCGGCGTCCCACTCCACATCGCTCGGCCAAGGGGCGTCGTAGCCCAGGTTGAAGTGCCACATGCTGGAGACGCACCAGGCGGACCCCGGTACCGATAGCTCCTGAAACAGCCCGTTCACCCCACGCACGATCGCCGCCGCCGCCGCATCCGCCTGCCGAACCGGGCTGCCATCCTCGATGATCTTGAGCGCGGCGATACCAGCAGCGGCCGATGCGGGATTCGCGTTGAACGTGCCCTGATGGCTGACTCGTCGCTTGCTGTTCCAGTCCGGGTCGCCTTCGCGCATCTCCAGCATGCTCACCACGTCCGCACGACCGGTCACGCAGCCGCCGGGGAGACCGCCCGCCAGGATCTTCGCGAGCGTGGAGAGATCTGGCGTCACGCCGTACCGCTCCTGCGCGCCGCCCGGTGCCATCCGAAAGCCGGTGATCACCTCGTCCATCACCATCAGCGTGCCGGTCTCCGTCGTGATCCGGCGCATCTCGCGCAGATACTCCGGCGACAGTGGGTGGCTACCCCAGTGCGCGCCCGTCGGCTCCAGAATCACCGCCGCTACATCGCGACCCGACAGCGCCTCGGCCAGTGCATCCGCGTCACCTGCTGGCAGAATCGTCAGCGCATCGTAGAAGCCGTCAGGCACCCCAATCGAGTGCGGGTGGGCCTCATCCGGACCCAGCCGGCCAACCACCAAGTCGTGCCAGCCGTGGAAGTGATCTTCGAACTTCACCACGCGATCCCGGCCGGTGTAAGCGCGCGCCAGGCGCAGCGCCATCATCGTCGCTTCGGTACCGGAGCTGGTGAAGCGCACCCGCTCCCCACTCGGCACCATCTTCAGTACTTGCTCGCCCCACTCGATCTCCAGATCGTGCGACGAGCCGAAGTGCGTCCCGCGCGCCAACGCCCCATGCACTGCCTCAACCACCTCCGGGCGGTTGTGCCCCAACAACAACGCGCCGTGCCCGCCGATGTAGTCAACAATCTCGTTGCCATCAACGTCCCACTTGCGCGCACCCTGTGCGTGGTCCACGTAGACCGGGAACGGCTCGAACGCTCGCGCATCGTGCGTCACGCCAGAAGGGAACACGACAGCAGCTCGTGCAGCCATCTGCTTCGACGTCGGATGCAGCGCTTCAAACGTTTCGAGGATGTTGGCCATCGTTCTGCTCTCTTCCGCGGTCCCTGGTCCCTCGTAGTCTCGGGGCGGTCGCCCAACGCGACAAGTCCCCCGCCCCCACTGCTAGCCTCGCGCCGCATGAGGAAGAAGGTGCCAGCGATGGCCGAGCGACTGAGCGACACCCAGATCGACAACGCTCTATCGAAGCTCGATG
>JABIST010000404.1 GCA_018700215.1 Dehalococcoidia bacterium
AGGTCCGCGGGGCAGATGTGGCGAATGACCTGCTCTTCGATTTCGCGGTGGAGCTGCTCGTCTGGGACATCGGCGGAGTGTTGAGAGGAGATGACGACGGCGGCGATACGTACCGGGACGCCGTAGGCGTACTCCACGGTGACCTGGGACTTGCCATCGGGGCGGAGGTAGGGGAGGGCGCCGTTACGGCGGACCTCGGTGAGGCGCTGGGTGAGCTGCTGCGAGAGCGAGGCGGTGAGGGGCATCAGTTCGGGGGTCTCGTTGCAGGCGAAGCCGATCATCATGCCCTGGTCGCCGGCGCCTTCGAGGTCATAAGGGTCGACTTCTCCGGCTCGTTCGCGAGCTTCGATCGCCTGGTCGACGCCCTGCTTGATATCGGAGGACTGCTCCTTGATGGAGGTAAGGACGCCGCAGGAGTTGCCGTCGAAGCCGACCTCGGAGCTGTTGTAGCCGATGTCAGTGACGGTCTTGCGGACGATCTTCTCGATGTCGATGTAGGCGGTGGTGGTGATCTCGCCGAAGACGATGACGGTGCCTGTGGTGGTGGCGGTCTCACAGGCGACGCGAGCGTTGGGATCCTCGCTGAGAAGCGCGTCGAGCACGGCATCCGAGACCCGGTCACAAAGCTTGTCCGGGTGACCTTCGGTCACGGATTCGCTGGTGAAGAGGAATGACGGTGAACTCATGAACGACGTGGTCATTTTTGGGTGATCCTCTCGCCGGGTGCTCCGGCGGCTTCGTTTAGATGTCCGAGTATGCTCCGGGCGAGTGGCTAGGTTCCGAGGTCCCAGGAGTTGAGGTAGCGCTCCTGCTCGGCGGTGAGGGTGTCGATTTCGATGCCCATGGCGGCGAGCTTGAGCTTGGCGACTTCGTCGTCGATCTCACGAGGGACATCGTAGACGTCAGGCTTGAGGTTGCGGTGCTCATTGGAGACGTGCTCGAGGCTCAGTGCCTGGTTGGCGAAGGACATGTCCATGACGGAGGCGGGGTGGCCTTCGGCAGCGCCGAGGTTCACGAGGCGACCCTCTGCGAGGACGATGACGTTACGGCCATCCTGGAGGCTGTATTCCTCGACGAAGGGGCGAAGTTCTTTCTTGCCTTCGGACATGCTCGCGAGGCCGGGGAGATTGATTTCTGAGTCGAAGTGGCCGGAGTTGGCGAGGATGGCGCCGGACTTCATGACCTCGAAGGCGGCGGTGTCGAGGACGTTCATGTCACCGGTGACGGTGACGAAGATGTCGCCCTGGCGAGCGGCTTCGACCATGGGCATCACGCGGTAGCCGTCCATGACGGCTTCCAGGGCGCGGATCGGGTCGACCTCGGTGACGATGACCTGGGCACCCATGCCGGCGGCGCGCATGGCGAGGCCCTTGCCGCACCAGCCGTAGCCGGCGACGACGAAGGTCTTGCCGGCGATCAGGATGTTGGTGGCACGGATGACGCCGTCCAGGGTGGACTGGCCGGTGCCGTAGCGGTTGTCGAAGAAGTGCTTGGTGTCGGCGTCGTTGACGGCGACGATTGGGTAACGGAGCTTGCCTTCGGCGGCGAGGGCGCGGAGGCGGATGACGCCGGTGGTGGTCTCCTCGGTGCCGCCGACGACGTGCTCGAGGCGGTCGCTTTCGGTGGTGTGGAGGAGCGCGACGAGGTCTGCGCCGTCATCCATGGTGAGCTGCGGGTTGAACTGGAGGATGTCACGCAGGTGCTGGTGGTAGGTGTCGTTGTCTTCGCCCTTGATGGCGTAAGTGGGGATGCCGTACTCGACGGTGAGTGCGGCCGCGACATCGTCCTGCGTGGAGAGCGGGTTGGAGGCGGTGAGTCGCACGTCCGCGCCGGCTTCCTTGAGCGCGATTACGAGGTTGGCGGTTTCAGTGGTGACGTGGAGGCAGCCGGCGACGCGGATGCCTTCCATGGGACGGTCACGCTTGAAGCGTTCGCGGATCTGTCGCATGACGGGCATTTCACGGGCGGCCCATTCGATGCGCTGGACGCCGTACTGGGCGAGCTTGGGATCGGCGATGTGGCCCGCGTTGGTGTCTGTAGTCATGGGACGCTCCTCGTGTTCGGGACAGCCACTGTGGACTGCCCGCGCTAGCTTCCTTGCTCGCGTTGTGGCGAGCGGGTGACGATTTCCGTCCCCGGTGGATCTTCAAACTGGCCTCGGCGCTGCGCTGCGCGTCTGCGCAACGACGGTCCGATGCCGAACCAATCTTTTCGACGAATGCGGGCTTCGACGACATGCGAGCCGAATTCGTATCCCAATCTTCGGTAGGCATGGACGGCTGGCGTATTGGCAGGATCAACTGTGAGAACAGTGTCAGCACAGCCTCGGGCGAGTAACGCTTCGGTCACGGCGGAGGTGGAGGTGGTGGCGAGGCCGCAGCCGCGGTAGGCGGCGTCCGTGAAGACGTTGCCGACCACGGCGATGCCGATGTTGGGTGCGACGATGTGCGATCCGGCGACGGCGACGAGGCGCGGTCCATCGAAGACGCCGAAGTAGACGGCTCTGTCGATGGTGTGGGCGCGGTAGAAGCTGGGGCCACCCTCCGAAGCGTAGAGGTTGTTGAGGCGTCCGATATCGCGACCGCTGAGGCGACGGGTTTCACCACTCTTCGGCACGAAGTGCTGGCGGGTGGTGGACATCCGGCGCATGGGGAGTTCGTCAGTCAATCGATAGATACGACGGAGGTTGGGCATCTGTTCTGGTGCGGCTGTTGAGAGGTAAGAGCGGCGCGGGCCGGGGTGGATGGAGAGGATCGCATCGACTGCTTCGGGTTCGCCGAGGGCGATGGTGGCGAGGCCCATGCCCCTGGCGTGCATGACGACGCCGCGCCCGGCGGGACCATCCGCGACGTAGAAGTTGGCGCTGTCGAAGAGATCGCGTTCGAGGTGGCCAAGTGCGTAGGCGGCGAGCGGACGGTCTTCGGACAGTACAGATTCGAGTTCGCGGTGATCATGTACCGCGCGGACGCGGTACTCGGGTGCGGTAAAACCGCCGAGTTGTTGCCGTTCAAGCGTGTCGGTCACGCGTCACCCTCGCTGTCGAGCGGGCCCCAGTGAGGCTCCAACAACAACTGTAACTTTCGCCTTGTCTCGATGGGAACAAGGTCGCGGCGGGTGATGACGGCACCGGCGAGGGCTGCATGGCACTCGCAGTCGTTGGGCGGCGGGCCGAGCGCGGCGACGGCGCGGCTGATGGTCTGTCGCGCGTTGTCCGCGTTCTGACGGAGGTGCTGGAGGATCAGCTCGGAGCTGACATCGGCTTCGGTCTCGTGCCAGGTGTCGTAGTCGGTGACGAAGCAGAGTGAGCCGTAGCAAAGCTCGGCTTCGCGGGCGAGTTTGGCTTCGGGGAGGGCGGTCATGCCGATGATGGCGGCGTCCCACGAGCGGTAGAGCTTCGATTCGGCGCGGGTGGAGAAGGCGGGGCCATCGATGACGACGAGGGTGCCGCCTTGGTGGGTGGTGACGCCGACGTCGGCCGCTGCGGTGGCGAGGGCTTCGCTGAGGGTGGGGTCGAAGGGATCGGCGAAGGCGACGTGGGCGACGATGCCGTCTCCGAAGAAGGTGGCGGGGCGGCCTCGAGTGCGGTCGATGAGCTGGTCGGGGACGACGGCGTGGAGCGGGGCCATCTCCTCGCGCAGTGAGCCGACGGCGGAGACGGTGAGTAGCTGACGGATGCCGAGGGATTTGAGTGCCCAGATGTTGGCTCTGGCGGGGAGTTCCGAAGGGAGGATGCGGTGTCCTTCGTCGTGGCGTGAAATGAAGGCGACGCGGCGACCGTGGAGGGTGCCGATGGTGATGGCGGAGCTGGGTGCGCCGAACGGGGTTTCGAGGCGGACGCGCTGCACTTCGGTCAGTTCGCGCATCTGGTAGAAGCCGGTGCCGCCGATGACGCCGATTTCGGCAGTGGGCACCAAGGGGCTCGTGTGCTGCGCGTTCGTCAACGTGACACCTCCTCGCGTGGTCCCGGGACACGGCGAGAATACTGGTACAGGCTCTCGTGCCGGGGCGGCTGGGGCAATCGGCGGTCCGCGGACACTCAGGCTCAGCTGATGTTGTCGCTCTTCTGGCGGTTGCAGGAGCCGCAGAGGATCTGGAGGTTGTCTTCGGCGTTCCCGCCGCCGCGTGAGAACGGGATGACGTGGTCGAACTGTAGATCTTCCTCGGCGTTGCACTGGACGCAGCGGCCATCATCGCGCTCCCAGACGAAGGCGCGGACCTCGGGTGGAATGCGCTCGCGCCGGGCGCCCTCGATCTGTTCGTCGCGGGCGTGGATCGTGCGGAGGCGCTCGATGCGAGCATCGAGGCGACGGGTGCGGTCCCAGAGCAGGAGCGCGACGGCTTCGGCATCGAGGCCGTCGTCTTCCCAGAACCAACCCTCGGCGGTGTGCCAGAGGGTGCGATCGCCTTCCTGGCCGACGGGTGCGGGCTGCTCGTCACGCTCGACCTCGAGCCAGTGTGCGCGGTCCAGCGTGAATGTGGTGTGGCCGCGACCGATCTGAATTTCGACGCGGACGAGGCGACCGAGCCAGTTGTCGTGGCGTTCGAGGTGGACGTTGCTGGCGCGGCGCAGCGTCATCGGACGACTCCGGGATGGTAGCGGCCTGCCGGGGTGTTGCCGCTTCAGATCAGTATCGCCAGAACAGACGTTCTGGGACAGAGGCATGGGTACTACTAGTAGTGGAGGAGTGCCTGGACGGAGTGGCCATCGAGTCGGGCGCGGCCCTCGAGGGCGTCGAGTTCGATGACGAAGGCGTAGCCGGCGACGGTGCCGCCGAGTTCTTCGACGAGTTGGGCGGCTGCCGCGGCGGTGCCGCCGGTGGCGAGGAGGTCATCGACGATGACGACGCGATGGCGATCGACAGAGGGGTCGCGGTGGAGTTCGAGTGAGTCGTGGCCGTATTCGAGTTCGTAGAAGACGGAGGCGCGATCCGCGGGGAGTTTGCCGGGTTTGCGGATGGGGACGAAGGGGAGGTTGAGTCGCTCGGCGACGGGGGTGCCGAACAGAAAGCCGCGGGCCTCGATGCCGGCGATCAGCGTGGCATCGAACGAGCGGGCGATTTCGGCGAGTTGCTCGTTGGCGGCGCGGAAGGCGGCGGGCTCGTGGAGCAGCGGGGTGATGTCGCGGAAGACGATTCCGGGTTGTGGGAAGTCCGGGATGGCTCGGATGTGTGTTCGGAGATCGATGTCGGGGGGCATCGGGGGATGCTTGCGGAGGGGAGGGTGGGGGTCAAGTGACATTGACCGGGTTCCGGCGACGCACCTAGCATCGGCTGGTGAATCCCGTTGACCCGGCGGCGTCCGATGTGGACCCGTTCGCAGCCGTTGCTCCGTTCTACGACCTCGATCTCGAGGGCTATGACGACGATCTGTTTCTCTACCGGCAGTTGGCATCGGAGGCTGGTGGCGCGGTGCTGGAGTTGGGGTGCGGCACGGGGCGGGTGGCGCGAGCGCTGGCCGACGAGGGTGTTGAGGTGGTGGGCGTCGATCTGAGCAGGTCGATGCTGGCGATCGCTCGAGATCGACTGGCGGGCTCGGATGTGACATTCCACGAGGCGGATTTCAGGACGCTGGACCTGGGACGTCGGTTCCCGCTGGTGCTGGTGCCGCTGGGGGGCCTGCAGCATATGGCGACGGTGGACGATGTGGTGCTGGCGCTGGAGAGCGCGAAGCGGCATGTGACGCCTGATGGGCTGGTGGTGATTGATGTGGAGGCGCCGAACGCGGACGACTTCAGCGCCGGACCGCAGCCCCTGATGGAGCATTGGACACGGGAGTGGCGCGGTGGCGGTGTGCCTTCGACGGTGACGAAGCTGGTGAGCGTGGTGGCACACTCAGTGGAAGGGCTGCGAGAGGTGACGTGGCACTTTGATGTGCAGCCGGAGGAGGGGCCGCTGCGGCGAACATCGGCGCAGTTTGAGCTGCGGACGATCACGCTGGGCGAACTTGAGCTTGGTGGCCGGTTGGCGGGACTCGCGGTCAGCGGCGCGTGGGAGGACTATGATTTCACCCCGGCAGATGATGGGGCGGCGCGCCTGGTGGTGGCGTTCGTTCCAGCCGAGGCGAGTGAGACGACCACCTCTGAAGGAAGCGCTACTTGAGTGTGATTGCCCTGGACGGCATGGGTGGAGATGAGGCCCCGCAGGCGCCGGTTGAAGGCGCGCTGGTAGCGGCGCGCGAAGGGCTGCAGGTGCTGCTGGTGGGCGACGAGGCGGTGTTGTCCGCTGAGGTGGCGAAGCACGGACCGACACCGAGCACGCTGCGGATTGTGCACGCGCCAGATTCGATTGGGATGGGTGAGCATGTGGCGCGCGAGGTTCGTCGCCGTCGCGAGTCTTCGATCTGGATCGGAATGGAGCTGGTCAAGAACGGCGAGGCGCAGTCCTTTGTCTCGATGGGGAACACCGGGGCGATGCTGGCGGGAGCGTTGCTGGTACTGGGTCGGCTACCCGGGGTGGAGCGTCCCGGGCTGGCGGTGATGTTGCCGACACCAGGTGGTCCAACGCTGCTGCTGGACGGCGGGGCAAACGCGGAGGCGCGGCCATCGCACCTGGCGCAGTTCGCGGATATGGGCACCGTGTACATGCGGGCGATGTATGGATACGAGTCGCCGCGGGTGGGGCTGGTGTCGATTGGCGAAGAGGCCTCGAAGGGGTCGTCGCTGATCCAGGAGGCTCACGCGCTGCTGAAGCAGGACGAGAGCATCAACTTTGCGGGGAACATTGAGGGTCGTGACGTGGTGAGCGGCAACTACCAGGTGGCGGTGACGGATGGATTCACCGGAAACAACATGCTGAAGCTGATGGAAGGCACGATTTCGATGATGTTCGACATCGTGCGTAGCAGTGCGGAAGGGTCGCTGCGGGGGCGCCTGGGCGGGGCGTTGCTGCTGCCGACGTTGCGCGAAGCGCGGCTTCGACTGGATTACCGGCGCTACGGCGCGGTACCGCTGCTGGGGGTGAACGGCGAAGTGTTCATTGGTCACGGCCGGAGCGATGCGGAGGCGGTGGCGAATGCGGTCCGTGGCGCTGCAGAGGTGGACCGACACGGGGTGCTGGATGAGCTGCGCAAGGCGATTGCCGCGCGGTACCGACCGGTGACTGACGAGTTGGAGACGCCGGACGCATTAGCGGCCGGGGAGTAGCGAGCCGGCGGTCCTGGCTATTCAGCCGGGAGCGGGGATTGCGCGCCGACTTCGCCAGGCAGGGAGCCGGCACCACCGGCAGCAGGAGCGAAGCGCCACCAGAGGCGCATGGAGTCGCGGATCTGCTGGACGGGGTCCTCGGAACCATCGACACACTGGCAGAGATGTTCGTCCAAGATCAGCGCACCGACGGTATCGATACTGGAGCGAACGGCCATGAGCTGGGTGACGACGTCCTCGCAGGCGCGGTCGTCGCCGAGCATCTTGCCGATGCCGCGGATCTGGCCTTCGATACGTCGGAGGCGGGCCTGGATTTGGTCGGTGGATGGCTGCTCGGTCATGAGAACTGCTCCTACGTCATCGGTTGCCGCCCTGTTTGATCAGGGGTTGCGGCCGATGATCGGTTGGGGTTGACATACCCCATGGGGGTATATAGAATTTAGTCCTGCAGTGAGGGTTTGTCAACGGATTACGTGACGGACCATGACTTACCGAGGATCTGTGAGACGGATTCCTCGGGACCGCAGGCAAACCGAGTTAGAGTCAGTTACTGAACTGGATTCATACCCGATAGGGAAGGATGGGCGATGGCACACCCCACAGACACGAGCGACGCGACGTTCGAAACGGACGTGATTGAGTCTGATTTGCCGGTATTGGTGGACTTCTGGGCGCCGTGGTGCGGGCCGTGTCGGATGGTAGCGCCGGTGGTTGAAGAGCTTTCCGATGACTACGACGGTCAGGTGAAGTTCGTGAAGCTGAACACGGATGAGAACCCGCTGGTTTCCGGCAAGTACGGGATCCGCTCGATTCCGACGCTGTTGCTGTTCAAGGGCGGCGAGGCGGTTGGCCAGGTGGTTGGCTTCCGACCGAAGAGCGATTTGGCGAAGCACCTGGACGAGGTAATCGCCTAGTCGTTCTGTTCGACAACTGAATCAGAAAGGGGCGGCCAGTTGGCCGCCCCTTTTGTGTGTCTGACGCTCTGCCAGGAGCTAGATGACGTTGCGAGGCTCATCCGTGGAACCGCCGCCGGCGCTGGTTTCGCCGGCGCGGTGGCCTTTTTCGAGGCGACGACCCTGGCGCTCTTCGAGGCGGGTGAGGGCACGGCCCTTGTCAGGGTCTGGGTCCTTGCGGAGACCGTAGGCTTCGCGGCCCTCGTGGTCCTCTGGCAGGTGTTCGGTGACGGGAAGACCTTCCTCGTCGCAGAAGAGCAGTCAGTGGCAGTATTTCCAGCGCTGCATCTCCTCGCAGGGACAGATCCAGAACTTCTTGTCGAGTTCTTCCTGCTTGTCCTCGAAGAACATGCACGGGCAGAGCGGCTTGCCAAGTTCGTCGATGTTCTTGGCGAGGCCGATCACGAGGAATTCGGTGATTTCAGGCTGCGGGTGGAGGAAGCTGCCACTCTTGTCCGCGAAGTTGCGGACGAATTTGCGCATCTTCTCGATGCTTTTGGGCGAGGCCTGTGCGCGGTCTTCCTCGGAAGGTTGTTCGATGGTCACGGATGCTCCCATTGGGGACGGCGGATGTTGCTGTTAGGAGTGACATCGTAGCGGACGGGCGCGTTCGTGGCAGGGGGTAGGGATCACGTAGGATCACGGCGGGAGTGGATCGTGACCGGTGTTGCGCGCGGTCTTCAAAACCGTTGTGGGGCTACGTCGTAGTCCTGGGTGGGTTCGACTCCCACGCACTCCCGCCACCTCACACCGACCACAGCAACGCGGTGTGAGGTTTGGCCGGGTGGGGACCAACTGGCTCTTACGGAACGGACTTTAGTCGGTAGTCGGCAGGGACCGTTGGATGGCATCATTCCGCGGTCGGTAGCAATTCGCCGGTAGTATCGGGTCGCGGACAATGTTCTGTCTGCGACAGGATGGGTAGAGGACTTCATGACAACAACCGAGGCGGTACGTGGCACGGCAGAACCCGGGATCATTGAGCACCTCGATGTTCTGATCGTTGGGGCGGGTATCTCAGGCGTGGGTGGGGCTTATCACCTGACCAAGCAGCGCCCAGGCACGAGCTTTGTTGTGCTGGAGGGGCTCGATAGCTTCGGCGGCACGTGGTGGACGCACCGGTATCCCGGCATCCGATCCGATAGCGATCTGCACACGTTTGGCTATCGCTTCAAGCCGTGGACGGGGCCACCGATTGCGACTGCCGAGGAGATCCTGAGCTACATGGGCGAGGTGATCGACGAGAACGACCTCGCCGATCACATTCGCTACAACCATCGGATTTCGAACGCGCGATGGTCGAACGAGGACAAGCGCTGGACGATTGAGGCGACGCAGACGGATACGGGCGAGCCGCGGCGTTTCACGGCGAACTTTCTCTGGATGTGCCAGGGCTACTACCGCCACTCGGAGGGCTACACACCTGAGTGGGAGGGGATGGCGGACTTCGAGGGTGAGATCATCCACCCGCAGACGTGGCCTGAGGATCTGGAGTACGCCGGCAAGAAGGTGGTGGTAATCGGTTCGGGCGCGACGACGGCGACGGTGGTGCCAGCGATTGCGGCTGACGCGGAGCACGTGACGGTGTTGCAGCGTTCGCCGACGTATTTCATCCCTGGTCGGAACCGGATTGACCTGGCGGAGACGCTACGCGAGCTGAATGTGGACGAAGAGTGGATTCACGAGATCGTACGCAAGAAGATCTTGCACGATCAGGCGATCTTTACTCAGCGTGCGTTCGATGAGCCGGAGAAGGTGAAGAGCGAGCTGCTGGCCGGTGTGCGTGCGAATCTCCCAGAGGGCTACGACATGGAGACGCACTTCACGCCAAGCTACCGACCGTGGAGACAGCGAATCGCGTTCGTTCCAGATGCCGATATCTTCAAGGGGATTGCGTCTGGCAAGGCGTCTATGGTGACCGACGAGATTGAGCGATTCACGGGATTAGGCATTCTGCTGAAGTCCGGTGAGGAGCTTGAGGCGGACATCATTGTCACGGCGACCGGCTTCAATATGAACGTACTGGGGGACATCGACTTCGAGATTGACGGTGAGCCGGTCGATTTCTCGGAGACGGTCAACTACCGGGGGATGATGTTCACTGGCGTGCCGAACTTGCTCTGGGTGTTTGGCTACTTCCGAGCGAGCTGGACCTTGCGTGCCGATCTGCTGGCGGACTTTGTCTGTCGCCTGCTGGCGCACATGGACGAGAAAGGCGCGGAGCGCGTTGATGTCCAACTGCGACCGGAAGACAAGGATATGGAGCTGCTGCCCTGGATTGATCCGGAGAACTTCAACCCGGGGTACCTGATGCGAGCGATGGACCTGCTGCCGAAGCGTGGCGACAAGCCGGAGTGGCAGCACACGCAGGATTACTGGCATGAGAAGGATGACATTCCGGCGATCGATCTGGATGGTGCGGAGTTCGTCTACGGGTAGCGGCTGGCTACTGGGCAGCCGCTCGGCGCGGTTGCGTTAGACCTCGACGGGTTGCTGTGCCCAGGGGAGGTTCAGCGTGACGGTGGTGCCGGCGTTGGGCTCCGAGGTGATTTGCAGGCTGCCGTTGCTGAGGCGCGCGCGTTCTTGCATGCCAAGGATGCCGTAGCGTCCATCGCGGGCGAACGTTTCGGTCTGGGGATCGGGTTCAAAGCCGCTGCCGTCGTCGTGGACGCTGACGCGGATGCCATCGGGTTCACAGGCGACCGAGACGTCCACGTTGGATGCGGCGGCATGCTTTTCGATGTTGTTGAGTGATTCCTGGACGATGCGGAACGCGCTCAACTCCTGATCGCCGGTGAGTTTTCCCGGTTGGCCGCTGGAGCTGAAGCTTAGCTGCAGGTCTGAACGTTCGCGCAGGTCCTCCGTGAGCCACTCCACGGCGGAGAGCAGCCCCAGGTCGTCCAGGATGCCGGGTCGCAGGTCGCGTGCGAGGCGGCGCAGGTCGGCCACTGCTTCTTCCGCGACGACACGGAGTGAACGGGTGATGTCCGCTGCGCTGTCGGAGTCCTTGAGTTCAGCCTGGACGAGGTCGAGCCCGCGGCAGAGACCGGTCAGCGCCTGGGTGGGGCCATCGTGTAGTTCACGGGCGATCCGACGACGTTCTTCTTCCTGAGCGTTGGTGAGCTGGCGAGCGTACGAGGTGAGGATTTCGCGGCGATTCTGCTGGAGTTCCTGATTCTCGAGGCTGACCGAGGCCTGTGCGGCTGCGGCGGTGAGGGTGCCGCGTTCGTCGTCGTCCAACGGGCGGGAGTGACGTACGGCGCCAAGCGCGCCCATGAACCGGCCTTCGTAGCCGAGCGCGACGACGACCATGTCGCCGACGGTGATCCAGGTACGGTCTGCTCGGGCCATGAGTTCGGCAGCGGCGGAGCCGACGGCATCAGGATCGAGGCCGGCGGCGGCCGCGTCGCCGCTGGTCGTGAGCTGGACTCCAGCGGGATGTTCGACCGGCTGGTAGCGCACCCAGGCGAGATCGAGTTCGAGGTTGAGTCGTAATCGATCGGTTAGCTCCTGGAGGAGCTGCGGGGCGTCGATTGGGCGATCGAATACGGCGGCAAGTTCGTTGAGGAATCGCAGCCGTTCGGAGATGGATTCGGCGTGCCTGCGCTCTTCGCGCTCGCGCTCGACGCGGAAGGCGAGGAACGCGCCAGCGATGCTGATGAGCGTGAGCGAGCCGGCATCACCCAGCCATTCGTAGTCGCTTCCGGAAGCGACGATGCTGTGAGGAGCAATGAGGAGCGCACACCAGAGCGACGTCAGCAGCGCTCCTTCAAGGCCGAAGACGAGCGCCGCGTAGAGGACAGGGGCGATCACCGTGATCACGGGGATGTCGTGCAGCCCACCTGCAAGACCCTCGTGCGGGAAGAACAGGTCGAAGCCGTAGACGACGATGACCGAGAACGCGACGAGCGCCTGAGTTCGCCAGAAATTGCCATCGCGGAGGCGGATCCGACGCGGCCGGACGTTGGTGAGTACTCGGCGGGTAGCCGAGCTCGTCATCACTCGATCTCCTCCAGGCGGATGACGCCCTGACGCAGTGCTGCGATGACTGCCTGGGTGCGTCATCCGACCCCGAGCTTTGCGAACACGTTCGAGAGGTGGGACTGAACGGTCCGAGCGCTCACGCCGAGATTGAGCGCGATTGCATCGTTACCGGCGCCGCTGGCGGCGAGGCGCAGAACTTCGATCTCCCGATCGGAAAGTGCGTCGGTGGCGGGGGCCATATCGCCCTGGTAGCCGCCCAGTCGCTGCATCACCTTGCGTGCGATGGTGGGGTGGAGGACAGATTCGCCCCTGCTGACGGCGCGGACGCTATCGATCAGTTGTTGGTGGTGGATGTCTTTAAGCAGGTAGCCCGCCGCTCCAGCTTCGACGAGGGCGAAGACGTACTGGTCGTTGTCGTAGGCGGAGAGGATGAGGACGGGCAGGTCTGGGCGCATCGCCCGGATACGTCGCGTCGCTTCAATTCCGTCCATACGCGGCATCGAGATGTCCATGAGCACGAGGGTGGGATCGAGCGTTTCTACGAGTTCGATTGCCTCGATGCCGTCGGACGCTTCGCCGATCACGTGCATGTCCGGTTCCATCTCGAGCAACCGTCGAGTGCCTTCCTGGACGAAGGCATGGTCTTCAGCGATCACGATGCGGATCGGGGCGTCACCGTCCGATGTATTCGCTTGAGACGAGTTCTGTTCTACGCCCATGTATCCAACCTCCGTTCCACGGTAGCTGAAGCAGCGCCGAGCGCCCTCGGGTCTTCAACGTAGGCGGGCTCCGCCAAAATGCCTAGTCGAATTGAGGATCGTTTGCGCGCTGCCCCCATGCCGCTGATTCTGCCCGCCCCGATGCTCAATATGCCTCGATAGATCTGAGTTGAACGCGAAGGAGCGAGGCGGCAGTGACGCAATACGAACGGCCAGAAGAGACTGCAGCGACGGGCGACCGTCAGGCTGGCTCCGAGCGAGCGGGGAAGTCGGTCGGTCGGCGCCAGGCGCTGAAGCTGTTCGGCATGGCCGCAGCTGCAATTGTGCCGATCCCACTGATCGGGAACGGACTGGACAGTCTGCTGACCGGCCCGGGGCCGATCAGGGACGACCCGAATCAGACGACTGAGGAGACGGAAGGTCGCCTGCGCCGCTGGGCGATGGTGATCGATCTCCGATATTGCGATGGCTGTCAGGGCGTGGATCTTCCGCCGCAGTGCACGCAGGCCTGCATCGAAGGCCACTTCGTACCTCGGCCGATGGAGTGGATCGAGGTGTTCGAACAACCGCGACCGCCCGCGCAGAAGATCGAGGATGGCTCGTTCTTCACGCCAATCCCGTGCCAGCAGTGCCAGAACCCCCCATGCACCAACGTCTGCCCGGTGGGTGCGACGTTCTCAACACCCGAGGGTCCAGTCTTGATCGACCAGGACCGCTGCATCGGCTGCCGGATCTGCATGGCGGCCTGCCCATACGACCGACGCTTCTTCAACTGGGGCGAGCCACCGATTCCGCCCGAGGCACTGCTGGCGGACTACTCGCCCGAGCACCAGGCGCCGGCGCGGACCGGGACGGTGATGAAGTGCGACTTCTGCCCGGATATGGCGCGCGCGGGCAAGCTTCCGTACTGCGCGCAGGCCTGCCCGAACTCGGCGATCTACTACGGCGACCTCGAAGAGGGGTTGGCGACGAACGGTGAGGAGGTGGTGGACATCCACCGCTTCATTGCGGAGCAGCACGGCGAGCGACTGAAGGAGGACCTGGGAACCGAACCACGCGTCTACCACATCCCCGGACATGGCGAGTTGGCGGGTCGCGACGCGACGACCACAGGAACGCTGCCGTCTGAGTGGAACTGGCAGGCACGAGCGGAGAGCGCGACATGGGAGCGATGAACTCGTACCAAGAGCGCCTCGAAGAGCGGGTCATGGAGCCGCTCCGAACGCCAGGACGGGCGTGGTACTACGTGTTCGTCGTGCTGGCGGTTGTGCTGGGCTGGGGGCTGTTCGCGTACGTCTACCAGTTGCGAAACGGCCTGGTGGTGACGGGGATGCGGGACCGCATCCTCTGGGGGCTCTACATCACCAACTTCGTGTTCTTCATTGGAATCAGTCACGCGGGGACGCTGATCTCGGCGATTCTGCGTGCGGCGCAGGCGGGCTGGCGGACGCCGGTGACTCGGATGGCGGAGTTCATCACGGTGGTGGCGCTGACCGTGGGTGGTCTGATGCCGATGATCGACCTCGGCCGGCCGGACCGGATTCCGAATCTCTTCATCTATGGCCGCTGGCAGTCGCCCATCCTCTGGGACATGTTGGCGATCACCACCTACTTGATTGCCAGTGTGGCCTACCTGTACCTGCCGATGATTCCCGACCTGGCGATCGCGCGAGACCGGTTGGACTCGAGTGCGAACGCGCTGAAGGTGCGGTTCTATCGCTCCGCGGCGCTGGGCTGGCAGGGGACTCCGCGGCAGCGGCAGCTCCTGCAGCGGGCGATGCTTTTCATGATGGTGCTGATTATCCCGATCGCCGTTTCGGTACACACGGTGGTGTCCTGGATTTTCGCGATGACGCTGCGCGAACCGTGGAATAGCACGGTGTTCGGCGCGTTCTTCGTGGCTGGCGCAATCTTCTCTGGTGTCGCCGTGCTGATTCTGATGATGGCGGCGCTGCGGAAGATCTACCACCTGGAGGAGTACATCCAGGAGAAGCACTTTGTGTACCTGGGGTACCTGATCGCGACGTTCGCCGTGCTGATCTTCTACTTCAATGTCTCCGAGTATCTGGTGACCGGCTACAAGTCGAACGAGGCGGTCGCCTTCAACTTCAACCAGATGTTCCGAGGCCAGTTTGCCGGGTTCTTCTGGTTCTACCTGTTTGGCGGAATGGTGGTCCCGGTCTTGCTGATCGCCTTCCCGCGCACGCGAACGATCAATGGCGTGGTGACGGCGGCGGCACTGGTGGCTGTGGCGATGTGGATTGAGCGGTACTTCATCGTGGTCGCGTCGCTGCGCATTCCGCTGCTTGCCTACGAACCGGCCAACTACGCACCGAGCTGGGTGGAGATTTCGATTACTGCCGGCGGATTTGCGTTCTTCGGCCTGGTGATTCTGCTGTTCCTGCGGTTCATCCCAATCATTGCGATGTGGGAGCAGGTGGAGCAGCACGAACTTGACGAGCTGCACGACGCTGCGGACCAACACGCGATTGAGGCGCGGGTCGCAGCCACGACGAGCGGAGGCTCCTGATGCGCCGCTTCCAGATGATGCTCTCCACGTTGACTGCGCTGGTGTTGATCTCAGTTCTGCCGGGCACGGTCCACGCCGAGCCAGGCGGGACCACGCTGCAGGTCTCCGGGCCCGTGGGCGCGACCGTGGGCGACATTGTGCAGTTGACCGCGACGCTGACGGATGCCGCGGGTGAGCCCGTTGCGGACGTGCAGCTGCTGGTGGTGGAGCGGCTGGGGTTCATGGACACGAAGGTGAATGACGTCACCGTGGCGAGCGCGGCTACGAACGATGACGGGGTGGCGGTGATTCGCTACGCCGCACGGCGCGATGGTGATCGCAGCCTGCTGGTGTGGTTCCCGGGCTCGGCAGATTTCGAGGAGGCATCGGCTGGCTTCGACTTCACCGTCGCGGATGGCCCCGCCACTTACACGGTTGAGGCGCCGCCTGGGATTCCCGGGGTGAATCGGTTCGTGGTCATGGCAGTGCTGGTGATCGTCTGGGGAACGATGTTGGTCATCGCTGGGCACGTCGTTGCGATTGCTCGCGAAGGCGGATCGAGCGAGCCGGACGAAGGGGAGGCGGTCGGATGACGAACCAATTGTCTCGCTGGGGCGCACCGCTGACATATGTCAGCACCGTGGTGCTGGTTGCCGCGATGTTGATCAGCGTGCTCGGTCGATCTCCTGACACTCGCTCGAACTTCCAGGAAACAGCTGTTGGCTACGACCGCACAGACGTGGCGCTGGTGGGCGAGGTGGACACCTTTGACGGGCTCAGAGACGAGCTGGGCACAGACCCGGTATCGATGTATGTGGGTGCCGGCTGCGCGAACTGCCACGGATTGAGTGGCGAGGGCGGCGTCGTTGGTCCGGATATCTGGGGCAAGAACGCCGAGGACATGCTTGAAGCAATTCGCGACGGCGACCACGGGATGCCGGCGTTTGATGAGCAACGTCTCACCGACGTGCAGGTGGAAGCGTTGGTGGCGTATCTGAACGAGCTACGTGAAGAGGAGGAATCGATGACGGGAACCACGTCTGGCTCATAGAGAGGGCCCGGCGCAACGAGTGAAACGCGAAATGGAGGACAGGATGTCCCGCAGCCTTGATTGGCAATTGATGAGGAACTGGCTGGCGCTATTGGTCGTTGGTGTGTTCGCGCTCGCGTTCGTCGCTTGCACGGGTGACGATGACGACGACGCGGAGCCGACCGCGACACAGGCGCCGACGCAGGTGGCGACTTCGTCGCCGACGGAGGCGGCTACGGCCGCACCGACTGAAGAGCCTTCGATGAACCGCACGCTCGAGGTGGGCGTGGCAACGATCTCGCTCGATGGACAGATGGATGACTGGGCGAACGTGCCCGGCATCGAAGTGCCGTTGAGCGCGATTCCAGAAGATTACCGCGAGGACGCCTCGGCATCCGGTGACTTCACCGCGACGCTGAAGGTGGCGACCGACGGCACCAATGTCTACGTGCTGATGGCGGTTCCGGACGGGTTCAACTACGACCCGGCAGACCACCGCCTGTCTCCCGCCGTTGGCGTGGAATGGCAGATTGATGATGGTGCGACCCCGCAGATGGGCTCGACGGGCGATGAGCTCAAAGAGAGCAGCGGGATGGTCGACATCTGGCACTGGGAGCTGGATTGCGCGCCAGGAGCGCTCTCTGGTGGTTCGTACCAGACCGGGAACGACCCGCTCTGCAACCTGGATGACGAATACGCGACGCTCAACGACGAGCGCGAAGATGACGACATCGAGAACTCGCTTGCCGGCTCCTGGGACCACTCGGCCCGGGCAGAGGGCATCGATGCCGATGGCACGTTCGTCTTCGAGATTGCTCGCCGGCTGAACTCTGGTGACCCACAGGACGCGCAGTTTGAACTGGGCGGCACCTCCAAGGTGGCGCTGGCGTACTGGGACGGGAACGAAGGGTTTGCCGAGAAGGGCGGCGGCTGGAGCGACGCCGGCCACGCGGTCAGCATCACTGCTGATGAAGGTGCGGACGGCTGGATCGACGTGGTCTTCCCCTCGGACTCCACGCGAACGCTGACGGCGCCGACGGGCGTGACGATCACGCTGGACGGCCTGCAGGATGACTGGGCCTCGGTGCCTGGTATCCAGGTGCCGCTGAGTGCGATTCCGGAGGATTACCGTGAGGACGCTAGCGCGGCTCGCGACCTGACCGCGACGCTGAAGGTGGCGACCGACGCTGACAACGTCTACGTACTGATGACCGTTGTTGATGGTTACGACTTCGTCCTTGAGGACCACCGCCTCTCGCCCGCAGTGGGCGTGGAGTGGGCGATCGAGGATGGCGCCGGTCCACAGATGGGCGCGGTTGGCGAGGGTCTGATCGAAAGTGGCGGGATGGTCGACATCTGGCACTGGGAGCTCGACTGCCTGTACGGAGAGATCTCCGGTGGCAGTTTCCCAACTGGGAACGACCCGGACTGCAACCTGGATGACGAGTACGCAACGCTGACGGACGAGCGTGAAGACGACGAAGCCGACAATTCATTGACGGGTTCGTGGGATCACTCAGGCCGCGCCGAGGGCATTGGTACCGATGGCATCTGGGTCTTCGAATTCGCGCGGCCGCTGGACACCGGCGACCCACAGGATGCGCAGTTCGCCCATGGCGGCAGCGGGATGATCGCGCTGGCGTACTGGGACGGGAACGAAGGGTTCGAAGAGAAGGGCGGCGGCTGGAGTGACGCCGGCCACGCAGTCAGCATTGCGGTCGATGGTGGCCTGGCTGGCTGGATTGAGGTGAACTTCGAGTAGTGACAATGCTCGCGGGCCGGGGTGCCCCTCCAGCACCCCGGCCTCGCGAGGCCTCGTAGGATGGGAGGCGACCCATGTTTCGGCGACGCAGAACCTACTTCATCGGTGTTCCATTGCTGCTCATATCCGCCCTGGTGGCGGTGTTTGTCTGGGGGCAGTTGCAGCCGAAACCCGAGGGTTACGCGGTCACGGCTCCGCCTGTCGCGACGGCCACCGCGGCCACCTCGGTCGCCACCATTGAGCTCGCTGAACCCACGCTTGAGCCGACGCCGACCACGACGCAGTACACGCTGGACGCTCGCGACAAAGAGGAGTGGGCGTTCTTCGACCTCGATAGCGGGGCCGTAGTCGAGTCGACGTTCGAAGGTGAGGACTGGGACCTGGCGTTCCGGCGGACGAACCTGCTGACCAACAGTGGGATCACGAATCCCCAGGGTGCTGTCGGTGCTGTCGACCTCGGTGAGCTTGATCTGGAGGCAGCGGTTGCGCCTGATGCTCCCGAGTTCGTGGTCGATGCACTGGGGGGAGACGACGGCGACGATCAGCGGAACGATGCGATCAGCCGTTGGTACAACTACGATTTCATCCGGCACGTGATCGTCGCTCGCGACAACGTTTACCTCGTGCGCACGAGTGGTGGCGACGAGGCTGTGATCACGTTCGATTCCTACTACTGCGACGACGAGCTGCCGGGATGTGTCACGTTCCGATATCGCCTGCTTTCGGACGGCAACGGAGTGCAGACGGCGCAGCGCTGATCCATCCCCTGAGGGCGATGCGGTCGCCCTCGACGTGCAGCACGGTTACTTCAATATTCGTTAGTCTGAGGTTGGGCACATCGGCGGCCACCCAGCGGGCGGCTGCGTTGCTTCGGAGGCGGCGGCGTGGAGACGATCGACGAGGTTGTGCGGGGTCTGGATGAAGTGATCGTGCGATCACGACGTGGTGGGAGCTGCCTCGGCTACTTTCCGGCGCTGTATCGCAGGGTGACGTTGCGGGTGCAGCAGGGGATTGCGGCAGGCG
>JABIST010000074.1 GCA_018700215.1 Dehalococcoidia bacterium
CCGCTCCTCCACCCACGTCGGCGACAACAGCAGCTCCCTCAGCCCCTCCGGCACCACCTCCGACGTGAAGTTCGGCGACCGCAATCCATCCACGTGGATCACCCGCCATCCGCTCCCCGGCTCGCACGCCCGCTTGAACTGCGACAGCGGGGTGTCCGGGTTCCCGATTGCCAGCACACGACAGCCGTCATTCGTCGCAATCGTCTCTGCCGCCGTCCACAGCGAACCCGGAATCCCGCACGCCTCGTCCAGGATCACCAGCACGAACCGCGCGTGAATCCCCTGAAACGAATCCTCGTCGTAGTCCGCCGGCTTCCGCCCGTACGCCACAATCTACTTATCGATCCACCACTCCGTCTGGTTCACCCGACCAACCAGTCCACCCTTCCGATGTGCCCGATTGATCTCCCGCCACAGAATCGCCCGCACCTGCGCAAACGTCGGCGCCGTCGTCACCACAAACGCATCCCCCGGCGCATGCACCGAAAGCCACCACGCCGCCAGCCGGGATGCCACAAACGACTTCCCCGTGTCGTGCGCCGAACGAACCGCCACATGTCGATGGTCCCGCACCGACTCCGCGATCTCCCGCTGCTTACTCCACAGCTCCTCGCCCAGCACCTCCCGCACAAACCCCACCGGGTCATCCACGTACCGCGCATGCCGCACCTCGCCGCCCCGCCGCGACGACACCCGCAGCCCCGCCATCCGCGCCGCGATCCGCGCCCGCTCACCTCGAGCCCCGCTCGCGGCTCCCGACGCACCACCCCCGCTGCTCCCCCCACCAGCCGACGTAGCCGTCGCCACTACCGACTCCTCAGCGTCTTCAGCCAGCGATCCGCCTCCGCCAACACCTCGTGCTCATCCAACCCCATCTCCGCCGCAACCTGCGCCACCTCGCTCCGCAGCAGCTGCACATCAATCCGCGCCGAGAACATCCCCATGTGCTTGCCAATCAGCTCCAATGCCCGCGTCGCGCCCGAAGCGTTAAAGGACCACTCCCCTGTCTCCCGCCCTGATCGATCCCGCACCGGCACCCCCTGCAAGCACCGCTCCGCCACCTCCCGCAACCGAACGAGCACCCACCCCGATTCCAACTCGCACTGCGCCGATACCACCGCACGACGTGCCGCCAGCGCCTCAGCCACCTTCGGCTTCCGCAACAGATTCGACCCAATCTGCTGCGCCGACCTCGCCGAATACCCCGCCCGGATCGCCGCCTGCCTCCCACTCCCGTCGACCAAATACTCCTCGACGAACCGCGACTGCCGAGCAGTCAGCCCCCCCGCGTCCGCGCTTCCCGCATGAAACCCCGCGCCAGCACTGCCCTCGCCAACCCGCGCACCAGCACCCGCTTCGATATCCCGCGCACCCGCGCTCGCATCGCCATCGCTGTTACCCATGTATCGAGTTCAGCCGATCGCGGATCTTCTTTCAAAGCACCAACGGAGACTCAGACAACTGCCTCACCAACCACCACCCAGCGGACACCGGACAGCACCAGGTCACTGCTACCGAAACCCCTCCGGCAACAGATCAACCTCGAACGAAGAGACTGAGAAGCGACACCCGCCAAGCGCGACGAATCCCAAACCAACCACGCGTCGAAGACGCCTAGAACTTGCCTCGCCAGTTGAAGAATCGCTCGCCCACCCAGATCCCCAGCCCCGCCACCACAATCACAATCGAAACCTGCAGAATCATCCCGTCAGCAAACACCACCGCATTCACCACACCCAGCGGAACCGCGAACGCCGCCATCATCCACCAAAACCGCGAACTGCTCATCGGCACATCCGCCACCGTCATCGAAAGCCCCAGCCGCTTCCCCACCAGCGCCGTCAGCCCAACAACCACCAACGCCGAAGCCAACTGCAACATCGGATGCGCATCTACGTACAACGTCGTCCCCCTGCTCACGCCACTGCCCAAACATTCCCACCGACGCCCCGCGTCGACCGAGGTCCCAGCACCGACAACGTCGAAGCGTTCCCAGCGATGCGCGCCAGCTCCTGGAGTCTCACCCCACCAACCAGCAGCCTACGCGACCAC
>JABIST010000219.1 GCA_018700215.1 Dehalococcoidia bacterium
CCCGAGGACTGGCGCTGGGACGCCGTCCACGTCGTCGCCGGCCAGCACACACTCACCCCCAGCTTCCCCGAACTCGCCGCAAAGCTAGACCCACCCAACGTCCCCTTCGGCGGTGATAGCGACACCGTCCAGGCCGCTGCCACCAACATCGCCCCACCCGCCGGCAACGCCCCGCCCTTCAAGGTCGGCGGCCTCACCGTCTACCGCCAGATCGTCGACTTCACCGACCCCGAGCGCGCCACCTGGATCATCCCCGGCGGCGCCTCCGGCCTCCCCGGCACCCCCCACGCCAACGACCAGCTCGAACACTGGCGCACCCACCAGCGCATTCCCATGCACCTCACCACCCCCGACATCCACTCCGCCGCCCGACGAACCCTCACACTCCAGCCGGCCTAGCTGCCGCTCCCACGGATGCTGAAGAGGCCGGCGGGCAACGCGTTTAGTCCCAATCGACATCATCAGGTAATTGCGTCTGCCAGTATTCAGCGATGCGGTTGCCCTCGAACCGGTAGATCGCCAATGCGCATTGCGTGTGTGGCGGTGGCGATCCGTCTGCGAACCGATAACAGAACCTCACGGCCACTCGATCTCGGGCGATGAACATGTCGTCGTAGTGTGCAGTGAACCCAGGAAAACGGTTCGCGAACCCGTTGCTGATTCGCACCACATCGTCCGCACTGATGCTCCGGGTGCTCGTCGGACTGTGCAGCGTATATGGATCGGTAACCAGTCCTCGCAACCCCTCGAAATCATCGCTCCGGTTGTGACGGATGTCCCCCCATCGAGCCAGTGTTGTGAGATTGGCCTCCTCATCCGGAGTGGGCAGGTCGGTCCCGGCGATCGACCACTGATCACGCGGCACGACATCTCCGTCCCACGGACCAACCTCTGCTGAACGCCAGGCCACCCAGTGCTCGGCGACCTTGTCGGCCTCGAATCGGTAGATCGCAATCGCCGTTCCCAGCAGTTCATCGTCGTCGAGCTGATCGAAGTGATACCGAACCGCGATTCGATCCTCACGAGCGATCAAATCATCGATCGTGAACCGCTCGGCAAGCGCCTTGATCGTCGGCGCGTAGGAGTCCGGAGTATCAACCGTCACGCCACGCTGGCTGTGCCGCGTGTAGGACGGCGCAATCAGCTCGTCTACCAACTCGATTCGCTTGTTGTTGAATAGCTCGTCTGTGTAGCGTTCGAAGGCCGCAACGTTGCGCGCCTCAGTCGTGCCCATTAGGCGCGCCCGGCCAGCGGCAACGGCAGCCGCCACCCCACCAACTCGCTCTCGACGAACAACACGTAGGAAATCCCGTAGAGCAGCACCACGTTGATCACGTCGATCCGGTTCCAGCGCCCGTCGGGGATCAGCTGCCAGTACGTCATCAACAGCGCGCAGCCCAGCGTCGAAATCAGCACTCCTCGTGCAATCGTTCGCCGTACCTCCGCGTTTGAACTCCGATGCGCCGCCTCGAGCAGGAACGCTGGCGCGAACATCAACAGCCCCGCAATCCGCTCCCAATCTTCCGCGTGCAGGTTCACGATGTAGTCGACGCCAACCAGCTCATTCACGAAGCGGGGCAGTATGGCGAACGCCACCCCCCACGCGAAAAAAATGATCGCGCATAGTCGAAGCCAGGACATGATGCTCTCCCAACTCGTCGTCACCGATGCCGAGGTGATCGACAGCTTTCAGGCAGACTATATCCCATCTGTAATTCCCTGCACCGCCCCCACACCCCTCCGACCTAACGCCCAAATCCCCTACGCTGCCCGCCGAGCCGCGCTCACGAGGACTGCGCGTCGCACCGAGGAGAAGCCCCCATGCCACTCGTCATCGGACTGACCGGGTCCATCGCCGCCGGCAAGAGCCTGCTCAGCGACCACCTCGTCAAGACACGCGGAGCGATCCACGCCAACGCGGACACACTCGTCCATCGCATGTACGACCCCAACACCGAGGGCTTCGACCGCATCGTCGCGGAGTTCGGCGAAGAGGTCATCGGTGATGACGGATACATCGACCGCAAGGTGATCGGCAGCAAAGTCTTCGGCAACCGTGAACGCATGAGCGCGCTCACCACCGCAATCGGCGACATCAGCCAGATGATCCACGACACCATCGATGCCTGGCACGCCGATCTGCCGGCCGACGCAATCGCCGTCATGGAGGCAGTCAACCTCATCGAACCCGGCTATTCCGAGTGGTGCGACACCACCTGGCTCGTCGCCTGCGAGACCGAGACCGCACTGCCGCGCCTCATGGCCCGCAACAGCTTCACCGAGGAAGAGGCGATGCAGCGCATCAACGGCGCCCGCGACTGGCGCGACCGCGCCCCCGCCGCCGACCGCATCTTCCACAACGACGGCACCCTCGAGGACTTCCAGGCCGAGATCGACTCCGCCATCGCTGAGACCAAGGCCCAGTTCGATGCCGGCCAACTCCCGAAGAGCCGCTGGTTCGATTGGAAGCGCGAGCAGGACGAGCTGAAAGCTGCCGAGTCGGAACAATAAGTGACCGCAAGACGCCGAAGTCGCGAATGGCAAGCAGCGTGAAAACGGTGCGATACGCGAACCCCGTCAGCCTCTCCGTTCAATGCTAACGGAAATCTCACTGTCTCTTGAACGACGTAGTCGTGGCGGGCTCCAACAACTTTCGCCCCGAGGACTCTCAGACCGTCGCTCCACTTTCCTAACCACGCTCGTTCAGTTAGGGTCAGCGTGTTGTCAGGTGTGACCAACCTGCGACTGTCGTGTAGCGGATACGGGAGTTACTTCCTTGTGAATAGTAACTCAACCGACTAGCCTCAAGCGCATCACTAAGCGGACAAGGTAGGAATTGACCTCCATGAAGCGAACATACGAATCACAGCAGACCTGCCCCATCGCCCGCTCCCTCGATGTACTCGGCGATCGCTGGACCATGCTGCTGATGCGTGATCTGCACAACGGCCATTGCCGCTTCGCGGATCTCCTCCGCTCGCTCGATGGCATCTCCCCCAACCTCCTCTCCGCCCGACTCAAGCGCCTCGAAGAAGAGGGCATCGTCACCCGCCGCCTCTACAGCGTTCACCCGCCCCGTGCCGAGTACGTCCTCACCGAGCCCGGCCAGGCTTTCAAGCCCGTCCTCGACCAGATCACCGCATGGGGCAGCCGCTTCCGTCCCGTCGAGACGAACGGCGTCAGCTAGACCAGCTTCCGAGGCGCTCGTCCGCTACCCTCGCTCGCATCCCCCACCACCAACCTGGG
The DNA here is from genome assembly GCA_018700215.1 of Dehalococcoidia bacterium. Taxonomy (GTDB): domain Bacteria; phylum Chloroflexota; class Dehalococcoidia; order UBA2979; family UBA2979; genus JABIST01. Next base: position 3,247 of record JABIST010000219.1, read on the forward strand.
GCCGCGCGCGAAGGGACCTCCGATGACTGACCGCCTCCCCTACGGCGCATGGCCGTCCCCGATCGCCGCCGCACAGGTCGCCAGCGCCGGCGTCCGCCTCCAGGCCCTCACCACCGATGGCCCCGACACCTACTGGGTCGAATCCCGCCCCTCCGAGGGCGGTCGCCAACCCCTCCTCCGACACTCCCCCGACGGCACGACCTCCGAGGTAACTCCCACCGAC
>JABIST010000268.1 GCA_018700215.1 Dehalococcoidia bacterium
CGACGCGATCAGCATCACCACCATCGGAGAACCAGACTTTGGCACCCTCGTCGATAACGGCGACGGCACCATTACCTACACCGCCCCCACCTACTACGGCGGCACCGTCACGTTCACCTACACCATCAGTGACGGTGTCAGCGGTGAATCCACGGCGACCGTCCAGATCACTGTCACACGAGGCGCCGTCTCAGCTCGCGTACCAATCGTGGTGTACGCAGGCAGCAGCGTCACCGTCCAGGTGATCGATCCCAGCGACAGTGACCTCGCGCAGCTCGAAAGCGTGACCGAGGGTAGCCACGGCACGATCTCAATGAACCAGGCAGACGGAACGTTCACCTACCAGCCTGAAAGCGGCTTCGTCGGCTCGGACTGGATCTCATGGACGCTGCTCTTCAGCTTCGGCGGCACCGCCGAGACCACCGTCCAGATCGACATCATCAACTAGTTGAGCCGCCACCAGCGGGCAGCAATCCAGCTACAGCTAGACCCGCAGCACCTGCGCAAGGTCGACCACGAACACCACCGCCCCGCCAACGCGCACATCAATCACCTCGGTCGGCTGGCCCCACTCCTCGGCCAATGGCAGAGTGCTCACCGGCACGGACTCCAGCACCTCAGGGAAATCGCTGCGCAGCAGCGTCAGCAGCTCCGAAACGCGCTCATCCTCAACCGCGACGAACGCCGTCACACTCCCTCGCTTCAGGAAGCCACCGCTCGAACCCACCTTGGTCGCGCCAAATTCCGCCTGCGCCAGGTGATCCAGCAATCGATCGCCGTCTGACCCGGGCACGATCACGATGCACAGCTTCATCTGACCTCGCTGACGCCGTCGTCTCGCTTCATCCCGCACAGCGTAGCGGAGCCCCCGCCCTGTGTGTGCGCCTCACTCCCGCTACGCTAGCCCCCCCATGACAAACGCCATCTCGCACAACATCGAATCGATCGAGGCGTTCCCGCTCAACGTCCCCCTGCTCGCGCCCTTCACCATCGCCACCGCCCGCCTGGACCACGTCAACAACGTCGCCGTCCGCGTCCGCCTCCAGAGCGGCGCCGAGGGTTGGGGCGAAATTCCCTCGCTCCACCCCGTCACCACCGAGGACCAACCAACCGCCCTCGCCGCCGTCCGCCAGATCGCACCCCAGCTCGCCGGCCACGATGGCGCCGCCTGGCGCCCGCTCGCCGCCGATCTCGCCACAGCACTGCCGCACCTCGCCGCCACCCGCGCCGGCATCGAAATGGCGATCCTCGACGCGCTCACCACCGACTGGGGTGTCCCGCTCTACCAATTCTTCGGCGGCGCCTCAGACCAGCTCACCACAGACATCACGATCCCGATCTGCTCGCCCGACGAAGCACGTGCCCTCGCCGCCACCTACCGCGAGCAGGGTTTCGACGTGATCAAGACCAAGGTCGGCCTTGACCTCCAGGACGACGTCGCCCGCCTCGCCGCGATCCGCGATGCCCATCCCAACTGCGCCCTCGTGCTCGACGCCAACGAGGGCTACTCAGCCGACGAGGCACTCGTCTTCCTCGCCACGCTCCGCTCCGAGGGCATCGAGCCCGCGCTCTTCGAGCAGCCGGTCGCCCGCGAAGACTGGGACGGCCTCGGCCGCGTCACTCGCGAGGGCGGCGTTCCCGTCGCTGCCGATGAATCCTGCCGCTCACCACAAGATGCGCTGTGCGTCGCCCAGGGCAACCTCGCCACGGTGCTCAACATCAAGCTCGTGAAGTGCGGAGTCGTCGGCGCGCTCGAAATCGCAGCCATCGCCCGTGCGGCAGGTCTCGGCCTGATGATCGGCGGCATGGTCGAAACTCGCCTCGCCATGGGCTTCGCCGCCCACTTCGCCGCTGGCCTCGGCGGCTTCGACTGGATCGACCTCGATACCCCGCTCCTGCTCGCCGAAGACCCCGTCGCAGGCGGCTACACTGCTGATGGCCCGCACTACTCACTCGCCACCACCTCCGCCGGGCACGGCGGCAGCATCAACCCGACCGCCTAGCAACGAGCCACCCAGGGAGCACCGCCATGTCCGACCCAGTCATCGAAGCCGTCGTCCCCGACCTCGAGCGCCATATCGCCCAGGTCGTCGCGGACCAACGCGTCGTCGGCCTCTCAATCGGCATCGTCCGCGACCAGCAGCTCGCTTGGACCGCCGGCTTCGGCCACGCCGACTTCGAGGATCAGCGCCCGCCCGACGCCCGCACACTCTTCCGCTTCGACTCCAACACCAAACCCGTCACCGGCATGGCGATCATGCAGCTCCGCGACGAAGGCCGACTCACCCTCGAAGACCGACTCGTCGACTACATCCCTGAGTTCGCCGGTGTGCAGCAGATCGCCGGCACCGTTGAAGACGTCACGCTCCGACGTCTGCTCACCCATCGGTCCGGCCTCAGCGGCGAAGTCCCCGGCACCTGGCACACCACCGGCGTCGGACCCACGATCCAGGAAGTACTCGCCGGGATCGGCACCTGCGGCATCGTGATCCCGCCCGATTCGCAGCACAAATACTGCAACCTCGGGTTCGTCCTCCTCGGCGAAGTCGTCTCCCGCCTCTCCGGCCGTCCGTATGCGGATTATGTCCGCGAAACCATCCTCGAACCGCTCGACATGCTTGACAGCACATTTGACCCCGACTCCAGCGAGATCCGACGCGTCACCCAGCACGCCTGGTCCCCTACCAACAGCCGCCCCGGCGCTGCCCGAGATCTGGTCTTCAACGACCGCCTTGCAGCCGGCGGCCTCCACTCCACCGTGCAGGACATGGCGAAGTGGATCTCCCTCCAGTTCCGCCGTGACCGCTCCAGCCAACGAGGCGGCGCCCAGATCCTCTCCGGCACCAGCCTCCGAGAGATGCACCAGCCGCAATACGCCGATGACGATTGGACCGATGGTTGGTGCATTGGCTTCAGCGCCGTCCGCCGAGGCAACCACGTCTACCTTGGCCACGGCGGCGGCAACCCCGGCTCGCTCTCCCGCACCGCCTTCCACCTCGGCTCCAGTACCGGCGTCATCGTCGTCACCAACTCCGATGGCCACACCGCCCAGGGCGAGGTCGCCCTCGAAACCCTCGATCGCCTCGTCGCTGCTCACGAGGCCCAGCCTGCTCCGCTTCCCGCCCCGCCCGCACCACCTCCTGAGTGGGCCGCGCGCATCATCGGCAGCTACGGCAGCACCGCCGGCGAAACTGGCTACGGCGGCCCTCGCCGCATCGCCTGGCTCAACGACGCGCTCGTCCTGCTCCCGCCAGGCGTCAATCTGCCGCGAACCGTCACCCCCGGCGGCGGCACCCCCATGCCCTGCCACCTCGATCCCACCGATGACCCGTCCATCCTCAAAGCCCGCGACGGTCGCCTCGCCGGCGAACTCCTCCACCTGCGAGAGAACGAGGCCGGCGACATCACCGCCTACGAGTCGATCGGCCTCGTCTTCCACCGCATGGGGCCCCTCACTTAGCGAAGGCAACCGGAACCAGCGTCACCGACCCAACCAGCCCTTCGCGCTCCACTGGATCGATGTGGAACGACTGGACCGACGACATCCCACGCCTGACCAGGCGTCGCATCGTGCTGCTGCTCGCATTCGGACTCGCGGCGCTGCTGCTCTTCTTCGTCGCGGAACACTTCCTCGGTGAACGCCTAAATCTCGATCCCGAATCGCTGCGAACGTGGCTCGACGATCGCGGAAGAGCAGCGCCGTTCGTCTTCATGTTGCTGATGATCGCCGCGATCGTCTTCTCCCCGATCCCGTCCGTGCCGCTAGACATCGCCGCCGGCCTCGCCTTCGGCCTGTTCTGGGGCACCGTCTACGTGCTGATTGGCGCTGAGATCGGCGCAACCATCGCCTTTCTGCTCGCCCGCCGTCTCGGCCGCCCCGGCCTCGAACGCTGGGCCGGCGACTCAGCCGTCCGAGCAGTAGACCGCTTCGCCGACCGCGTGGGCTGGCGAGGAGTCGCAATCATGCGACTGATCCCGCTCTTCAACTTCGATTGGGTGAGTTACGCCGCCGGCCTCAGCCGCATGCCAATCATCAGCTTCATGACCGCAACACTGTTCGGCATGGTGATCCCCGTCATCGCCATCGTGGCGGTCGGAGATTCACTCAACGCCTCCCCCACCCGCGCTGCCATCATCTTCGGTGGACTCGTGCTGCTCGCCCTCGTCCC
>JABIST010000110.1 GCA_018700215.1 Dehalococcoidia bacterium
CGTGTTCGCGTCGAACAGGAAGTAGCTGACCGCGTCCGTCAGCGGCGGTGGGTCCGCCACCTCAAGCGTGTACGGATACGCGTCGCGCAAATGCTGTTCGATGATCCGCGCCGCCTGGTACGGATGCGCCCCATCTCCCACCAGCGATCGCGCCAGCTCCCCGATCTCTGGCGGCAAGTCCCCCGGGAGCTGCATGTAGCGCTCGCGGATCGATGCCGGGTATTCGGTGCTCGTCGACAGCAGCGACTCGATCGAGGCTGCCGAAACCGCGCCCACGCTCGTATACGTCGCCCCCTCGGCTAGTCGATCGGCCGGCACCACGCCGATCACGTCCAACTCATGCGCCCCAAGGATCAGGTCCGCGTCCACGTCCGTTGCGATTGGGTCGCCAAGCGCCAGCAATCGTCGCTCCGGTACAGGCCCAATCACCACGATCTCCGTCGCCACGGGTTGCCGGAGCTGTGCCTGCGTCAGTGGAGTGCCAAACTCCGCCGCATCCACCGTCGTGCCAATCTGCGAGCGCGTCTGAGCACTCGAGATTCGCCAACCGGAGCCCGTGTAGTTGTCGTAGACCGCCCCTCGGAGGTTGCCCAGCTCGTCGGTCGTCACCTCCATCAGCGGCTGATCGTTCAGCTTCACGGTGCCTTGCAGCGGCAGCACCTCGCCAAAGTTGTGAATCGGAATGTCGCGGTTCGAAGAAACGCCAATAAAGACGCGGCTCAGCCCCTCAAGCCGGTCACTCACCGGTGACACCGCGCGGTTCCACACATCCGCAACCGGCCCCCAGTTGTTCGCCGTCGGCACAAGCCACGCCGCGATGATCAGCGCCAGCGCGATCCACACCCCGGCAAACACCACCTCCAGCGACATCATGTCGGGCCACGAGATGTGCTCTCGCCGCCACCGATCCAGCGCGCGGGCAAAGTGCAGCTGCAGCACCAGCAGCACCGATGCGAACAGGAACACCACAAGCTGAAGATTGGACTCATCCGGCAGGTACGAGATGTTCGTCAGCAACACAAACCCCGGCGGGATCAACGCCGCCCACACGTTGCGCCACCGCACCACTGCCCATGCCGACAGATACGAGACCGCCCACACCGAGACGATCAGCATCAGCACGAACGGCAGCGGGTCGTTCGAGACGCCCCCCTCAACCAGCGCCGAAGCCCAGTCGCGCATTCGCAACCACAGCTCCGTCCAGCGCTGCCGTGGCCCCGATCCCAGCAGCGGATCTGCCAGCTCCATCCGCGCCATCACCAGCGCGAAGACGCCCGCCAGCCCAATCGCAATCCCCAGGAGCTGCAGGAACCACGCCCGCAGCGGGATCTGCGCCAGCACCCACCCCGTCCCCAGGCCAATCAGCGTCGCAACCGTCAGCGACGGCATCTCGTCCACCCAGTTCGCGTCTTCAAGCGACGTCGTCATCGCCATCAGCGCGACGAACAGCAGCAGCAGATTCAGCCAGCGTCCACCATCACGCAGCGCGGCCAGCAGCCCGGTCGGGCGTTCGAAGCGGTCAGAATCGCTCGGTCGGTAGAGCTTGTCCCACCCAACGCTCGTCACGGTCGTGCTCCATCACGCTCGCGGATCGCCAGCTCGCTGCCGGCGCCCAGCGCGTGCGTCAGGTCGTCGCTCCGTCGCACCGTGTACGTGTAGACGCCGCCCGCCGCCAGCGTGCCGAAGACATCCAGCGAACTCGGCGCGTCGCCGTACGTGTCCGCCTCCAGCAGCACCGCCGCCACCTTCACGCCGCGAGCGCCGATCCCCGTCATCGTCAGCGCCCAGTCCGTCCCCGTGGACGGCGTCACCGTCACCACGGTCGTGTGACGTCCGAAGCGCCGCGATTCCTCGATAATCAGATTGTTCAGCGGCACATCGCCCACCGCGCGCGCCAGCGCCAGCGACTCCAGCAGGCGCGTGTAGTGATTCGCGCCTCGGCTCGGCTCGTCGATCCGCAGGTCGTCGCCAAACGACATCAGCCCCACCGAGCGGTTCGCGCTGATGAAGTAGCGCGCGATCGACGCGCAAATCTGTGCCGCCGCCTCCTCCGTGCCCGTCTCGCCCTCGCCCGCGTGCTGAGTCGCCTCCAGGTCCAGCACAATCCAGATGTCTGAAGCAGGGTCCAGCTCAAACTGCTTCACCATCGGCCGCCCGGTGCGTGCCGTCGCTGGCCAGTGGATGCGGTTGTAGGAATCGCCCGGCGCGTACTCACGGATACCGGAGACATTAGGAGTCACATTGTGCGTGCGCCGTCGGAATCGGCCTTCACCCGGCAGGTTCGCTGGCGGGATGTAGAAGTTCGGTAGCTCCGGCGCGTTCGGATACACCAGCACCGTCGCCTGCTCGCCAAACGTGCGCTCGAAGCGAAAGAAGCCGAACGGGTCCGCCGCCACCACCGTCACCGGCCCCAGCTCGTACAGCCCGCGCACCCGCGCCGGCGTCGCATACGACCACGCGGCCACCCCGTTTGCCGACAGCGTCAGCACCCGTTTCGAGGAGTGCCCCGGTACCGAGGAGTGGTCCGTCACCTCCAGCCACAGCTTCGGCAACCACGACCGCGACCGAACGATGATCCGCCCGTCCAGCGTCTGACCCTGCGTCACCCGGTGCGTCCGCCGATGCACCTCCACCTCAAGGCTGCGAGACATGGACCGCGTCCAGAAGTAGAGCCCCGGCACCGCGAACGCGATCAGGTAGGCGAGCCGAAACAGTAGCCAGAATCCCGTCGCGAACCCCAGCACCACACACACCACGGCAAGCGTCACCGCAATCGAAGGGCTCGGGTTATTGCGAACGCGAGTCGCGAACCTGCTGGCGAGGCGCACCGGCTGCCGCTCAGGCTCCGCCGCGCGCGCGGACGCCCGGGACCGCTACTCGTTCGATCGCCTCATCCACAACCTGCGCGCTGTCGATCTCCCGCACCCGAGCACCCGGACTCACAATCACCCGATGCCCCAGCGTCGCGTACGCCAGCAGCTTGATGTCGTCCGGCTGAACGAAGTCCCGCCCCTCCACCATCGCGAACGCCTGCGCAACCCGCATCAGCGCCAGCGACCCCCGAGGTGACGCGCCCAGGTACACGCTCTCGTGCTCCCGCGTCGCCGTCACCAGATTCACGATGTACTGCTTGATCAGCGGGTCCACATAGACCTCGCGCACCGCCTGCTGCAGCTCCAGCACCTCCGCCCGCGTCGTCACCTCCGGCAACGAATCAATCGGGTGGGCCAACTGCTGCGCGTCCATCACCAGCACCTCGTCCGTCGCCGACGGGTAACCCAGGTGAACGCGCATGATGAAGCGATCTAGCTGCGCCTCCGGCAGCGGGAACGTCCCCTCGTACTCAATCGGGTTCTGCGTCGCCATCACCATGAACGGCTCCGGCAGCATGTGCGTCACACCATCCACCGTCACCTGGTGCTCTTCCATCGCCTCCAGCAGCGCGGACTGCGTCTTCGGCGTCGCCCGGTTCACCTCGTCCGCCAGCACCAGTTCGGACATGATCGGGCCTGGCCGAAACTCGAACCCACCCGTCTCCTGTCGGTAGATCGAGACGCCGGTCACGTCCGAAGGCAGCAGGTCCGGTGTGAACTGGATGCGCGAAAAACGGCACCCCACGGACCGCGCGATCGCCCGGGCCAGCATCGTCTTACCAACGCCCGGCACATCCTCGATCAGCAAGTGACCACGACACAGCAGCGCGATCAGCGCTAGCCGTGCCTCATGCTGCTTACCGATGATCACATGTTCAACATTGTCCAGAATGCGCTGCACTACCAGTTGCGGATCTTCCACGTCTGCCCCCGCAGGTCCTGAGCGAAGCCGGGCATCGCCCGCGGTCGCCTTGTTGAATCCGGCACGCTCATCGCGGGCCAGGGTGGTTGGGAGTGGGTACGACCCACAGGTCGTTGAGTCCAAAGTATAAACAATCTCAGGCAGTTCCCCCCGCCTCCAATGTGGCCTCCCTCACACCACGCGTACCATGAGGGAGATGCTCACCAGCCCATCCAGTCGGTCGCCGCAGGATCGGGTTGTCCGTGTCCCCTGACCCACAGCCAACCTCAACCGCCGCTCGCTACACGCTTGCCGGCTGGTTCGCCTCCGGCGTCGCCATCGTCCTCCTGATCGCCGCCGTCGCCGCCATCATCGAGCAGCGCGGCCACTCCGAGGCCACCGCCGACGTCAGTGCCGCCGCCTCCGCCCAGCTCACGACGACCCCAACAGCCTCGGTCACCTCCGCTCCCGCGACCGCGTCACCGCTCGCGACCGAGTCCACAGCCACGCCGGCACCAACCGCTTCCCTCACTCCCACGGCCACCCCAACTCCAACGCCAACCCCCACAGCCACGCCAACCGCCGAGCCCACCCCGCCACCGCTCCTGCTCGACCTGCGGCCAGCCACCGCCGGCATCGGCGAAACCTTCGCCGTCTCGGTGCACGCGCCAGAGGCAGGTAGCGCCACAGTCACCTTCCTCGATAACTCCTACCCCCTTGGCCGTGCGTCCCAAGGAGCCTGGTTCGGCGTCATCGGCGTCCCCATCTGGGCGTCCCTCGGTCAGTGGGAACTCACCGTCGTCCTCCGCGACGAATTCGGCACCCTCCTCGAACAGCGCTCCGAACTCGTCGAAGTTGCCTGGGTCGAACGCCCCGTCGACTACCTCACGCTCACCGCCGAGCAGGGCGCAATCCTCACCGCCGAGGCCGGCGCCCGGGAGCGCGAGATCCGCGCCGA
>JABIST010000406.1 GCA_018700215.1 Dehalococcoidia bacterium
ATGGCGATAACGCCTGGCACGGCTACCACTGCTCCGACCGAGACTCCTACGCCGGGGGTTGCTCCGGCAGTTCCCGCGCCGATCGCACCGGCACGAATCATGCCGACCGAGCACCCATCGGAAATAGCTGGACTGACGCCGATCACGCCGCAGCCGGGGAAGGCGCTGTACCGGCAGGTGTTGCCGGGGATCATGCAGGTGCCTGCGGACCTGTTGTTGGCGGCATCTCGAAAGTCCTCGCTGTGGCCGATGACGTTCGGTCTGGCGTGCTGCGCGATTGAGATGATTGCGACGTACATGGCGCACTACGACCTGGATCGCTTCGGCATCGTGCCGTGGCCATCACCTCGACAGAGCGACGTGATGATCGTTGCCGGGACGGTGACGAAGAAGATGGCTCCGGCGGTGAAGCTGCTGTACGAACAGATGCCGAACCCGAAGTGGGTAATTTCGATGGGCGCCTGCGCGACGAACGGCGGCCCGTACACGCGCTATGACCGAGTGCTGCAGGGTGTGGACAAGATTATTCCGGTAGACGTTTACGTCCCGGGTTGCCCGCCGCGTCCGGAAGCGCTGATCGATTCTTTCCTAGCGCTGCAAGACCAGATCATGGAAGACCGCTCCTTCGAGGGGCGCGGCGCATGACGAGCGACGACACGACTGGGGGCAGTGGCGCCGGGGGTGGCGACGAGGCTGAGGCTGCAGTAGCCGCGCCGGTCGACAACCTCGAAGACACGATCTGGCCCTCGATCAATCGCGCGCTGACGGCGGTGGACGTGCGACCGGAGCGCGGGGTGCTGGACCTGATCGTGCATGTGTCTCGGGCGGACGTGGTGCGCGCGCTGCGGATGCTGAAGCAGGACGACGAGTTGCAGTTCAACTATCTGCGCTCGCTGACGGCTGTGGACAACGAGGCTGACGGCGTGGACGTGGTGTACCACCTCTACTCGATTCCGAAGAACATCAACGTCACCGTGAAGGCAACGCTGCCTCCGGACGACAAGGTGATTGAGACGGCGACCACGGTATGGCAGGCCGCGAACTGGCTGGAGCGCGAGACGGCGGAGATGTTTGGGGTGCGGTTCACCGGGCACCCGGATCCTCGGACGCTGCTGATGCCGGAGGACATGACTGACGTGTTCCCACTGTTGAAGTCGCACCCGTTCGCGGAGATTGAGCTGCTGCAGGGTGAGCTGCTGGGGCACGAGCGCGGTGCGGGAGATGCTGACTAATGGTCACCGAGACGGCGCCTGAATTCGAAACCCAAGACCTGCTGATCAACGTTGGTCCGCAGCACCCATCCACACATGGTGTGTTCCGGATGGTGCTGGAGATTGATGGCGAGGTTGTGAAGGACCTGGTCCCGCACATTGGTTATCTGCATCGCGGCGCCGAAAAGCTCTGCGAGAACAATGACTTCCGCCAGGGCGTGGGGTACATGGACCGCACGGAGTACCTGGCGGCGCACAACGCCGAGCTGTCCTATGTGATGGCGGTTGAGGCGCTGGCGGAGCTTGAAGTACCGGCGCGTGCGCAGTGGATCCGGATGATCCTCTGCGAACTGAACCGACTGTCCAGCCATTTCATGTTCTTCGGCGCGTTCGGTGTGGATGTGGGCGTGTTCGGCACGCCGTTCGTTTACGCGTGGCGAGAGCGCGAGACGCTGATTGACCTCTTCGAGGAGATCAGTGGCGACCGGATGATGTATGCATACTTCCGCGCTGGTGGTCTGGCGTGGGAAGTGCCGGCGAACTTCAAGGAGCGCGTGCACGAGGTGTTGAAGTCATCGCGCCAGGGCGTGAAGGACTTCGATGGCCTGTTGACCGAGAACGAGATCTTCATCGCCCGCACGAAGAACGTGGGCGTTATTTCCGCTGAGGATGCGATTGAGATTGGGATGAGCGGCTCGTCGCTGCGCGCCTCGGGCGTGAACCTCGATATCCGGAAGACCGAGCCGTATCTGTTCTACGACCAGGTGGAGTTTGATGTTCCGCTGGGTGAGAACGGTGATGTGTTCGACCGCTACTACGTGCGGCTCCAGGAGATGGAGCAGTCGATGCGGATCATCGAGCAGTGCCTGGAGCGGCTCGAAGACGGGCCGATCATGCCCGAGAAGATGCCGCGGATGCTGCGCCTGCCGGAGAACCAAGAGGTCTACATCCGGACCGAGGCGCCGCGCGGTGAATATGGCGTCTACCTGGTGAGCAAGGGCGGCAATCGGCCGTGGCGGCTGAAGGTGCGCTCTGCCTGTCTGTCCAACCTGCAGGCACTGAAGCAGATGTCCGTTGGACAGTACGTAGCAGATGCAATCATCATCCTCGGGTCGATCGATATCGTACTTTCTGAGGTTGACCGTTGAGCGATGGAATTTTCGGGATAGAGAACACGTGGCTTGATGCGGCAATCCGCGTCCAGTTGATCGTGGGGCTGATGACCGTAGTGGTCATGGGGCTGATCTACCTCGAACGGAAAATTCTCGCCCGGTTCCAGCAGCGCCTCGGCCCGACGCGCACCGGCCCGGCCGGTCTGCTGCAGTCGGTGGCGGACGCGTTGAAGCTAGTTGGCAAGGAGGACTTGCGTCCTCGGAACGCTGATCCCTGGACGTTCGAGCTGGCACCGTACCTGGTGTTCGTGCCGGTGTTCCTTGGCTTCGTGGTGGTGCCGTTCGTGGCCGGCTGGGAAGTCCGAGTCGTTGAACTGGGTCTGATCTACTTCGTTGCGGTCAGCTCGTTGAGCATCATCGGCTGGATCATGGCCGGCTGGGGCTCCGACAACCGCTACGCGATGATCGGTGGCATGCGAGCCGCGGCGCAGGCGATTTCCTACGAGTTGCCGCTGGTGCTGGCGCTGATCTCGGTTGCGATGGTGGCTGATTCGTACAACCTCAGCGAGATCGTTCAGGGCCAAGCGGGCACACCGAACATCGTCTGGCAACCGCTGGTGGTGGTGGTCTTTATCATCGCCGGCCTTGCCGAGCTGAACCGCACCCCGTTCGACATTCCGGTTGGTGAGTCCGAGGTGGTTGGCGGCCCGTTCGTTGAGTACTCGGGGATTCGCTGGTCGTTCTTCTTCCTGGCTGAGTACGCAGCGCTGTTCATCATGAGCCTGATCTTCGCGGCGGTGTTCCTGGGCGGATGGGCCTGGCCACTGGGCGAGGAGTGGGGGCGCGGCTGGCAGCTGGTGCTGGTCACCGTGAAGGCCGGGGCGTTCATGTTCCTGGTGTTCTGGGTCCGCGCGAGCGTGCCGCGTCTGCGGATCGACCAGTTGATGGCGTTTAGCTGGAAAATCCTGCTGCCGCTGATGTTGGCGCAGGTGCTGATCAATGGAGCCGTGCTTGTGTACGGCGGCTCACTGTGGATTCTGACTATCGCGGGCCTCGTGGGGATTGCGGTCCTTGTGAAGCTCGTTGGCCACGCCGTGAGCCAGCCGCGACCGAAGGTTGTGGCCGCTGCTCCGGCGGAAGGTGAGGCGGCATCGTGAAGGGCATCATGAAGAGCCTGGCGGTCACAATGTCGACGTTCATGCGTCGACCGGTGACGCGGAACTATCCGACGGTGCACCGCGAGCTACCGGAGCGCGACCGCGCGTTCCCGCTGCTGCTGTGGGACCAGGACATCGACGAGCCGTTCTGCACCGGCTGCCACGCTTGTGAGCGTGCGTGCCCGGTGGAGTGCATGACGGTGCTGATGAAGGACAACCCGGCGCACGAGTCGCAGGGTGGCACCTCGAAGCGCCGCAAGATCGTCGACGAGTTCTGGATCGACTACGGGCGCTGCATGCGATGCAACATCTGCGTTGAGGTGTGCAACTTCGAAGCGATTGCGATGAACAACACGTGGCAGGGTCACGAGATGTCGGTCTACGACCGTTCGGATCTGGTGATGGACCTGCCGCAGTTGATGGCCCAGAGCAAGGCAGATGAGATTCAAGAGTGGGTGGCGGACTAACCAGTCCGTGGCCATGAAGCAGTATCGAGGAACGTGCGCGTGCTAGACCGGCTCCCGCTTCCCGCGCAATTTGATCGGATTATCATCGCCGGCGGCACCGTCGCGGGCTTAGTGATGGCGCCGATCCTGCTCGTGTTGATCGCGTTGCTGGTTGGCGACCAGATTTCTGGGCCGGAGCTGGTGTTCTGGCTGGCCTTCACGGTGATCGTGATCGGCGCACTGGGCACGGTACTGATTCCCAACATCGTTCATGCGGCGCTTGCACTGATTGCTGCGTTGCTTGGTGTGGCGGGCATCTATGTGTTGCTGGCGGCTGAGTTCATCGCGCTGGTGCAGGTGATGGTGTACGGCGGCGGTGTGGTGCTGCTGATCATCTTCGGACTGATGATGACGAACGCTCAGGATGACCCGATTGTGACCGATGGGTCGCAGAAGCCGTTCGCATTCATTGTGGCGCTGTTGCTCGGTGGTGTGTTTGTGGCGGCGGCGTTGGACTCGCAGTGGGGCGCCGAGACGGCAGCCGTGATTCCGTTCCGTGACTTTGGTGCGCGGCTGTTCAGAGACTTCATGGTGCCAGTGATCCTGGTGGGTTTGCTGCTCGACATCGCGCTCTCGGGAGGCATCGTGAACGCGCGGCCGCCGTTGCATGGCGACGATGAGGCAGAGGAGAGCGGATCGTGATTCCACTCGAGAACTTCCTGATTCTCTCCGGGCTGCTGTTCGCGATCGGCCTCTTTGGCGTGATGTCGCGGCGCAGCGCCATTTTGATTCTGATGTCGGTTGAGTTGATGCTTGCGGGCGTCTCCATCAACTTCGTCGCGTTTGCGACGTACCTGGACGGTGACGCGTTCAGCGGTCTGGTGTTCGCGTTATTCGTGATCACGGTGGCCGCGGCAGAAGTTGGATTAGCACTAGGTATCGTGTTGCGGCTCTTCCGAGAGCGGCGCACGGCATACGTGGACGCAGCCGACACCCTGAAGTGGTAGTCAGCTAGCAGGTTCCCTGAGCGGGAAAGGGCGGCCCTTTCGATGGGCATGGAACAGGTCTGGATTCTCCCGGCGATTCCGGTCGCGGTATTTGCCGTGCTCAGCCTGTTCAACGCGTTCATTCCGCGACGCGGTGACTTCATTGCTGTGCTGGGCATGCTGGCGGTGGTGATTCTGGTGGGCTTCGTGCTCGCCGACTTCCAGGGCGCGTTCGTCCACGACGTCTTCGATCCCGGCGGACTGAACGTTTACGCGTTCGAGTGGCTGAACATCGGTGACGGCTTCTTCGTGATTGACTTCAGCACCTACGTGGACGCCATCACGATGGTGATGCTGCCGGTGGTGTCGTTTGTGGCGCTGATGGTGCTGGTCTACTCGGTGGGCTATATGAAGGGTGAGCAGCGGTACGGGTGGTACTTCGCTGCGCTGTCGCTGTTCGTGGCGGCGATGCTGCTGCTGGTGGTTTCCGGCAACCTGCTCCAGTTGTACCTGGCATGGGAAGGTGTGGGCCTCGCTTCATACCTGCTGATTGGCTTCTACTGGGAGCGGCAGTCGGCTGCGGAGGCCGCGAAGAAGGCTTTCATCACGACCCGTATCGGTGATGTCGGCTTGCTGATCGGCATCATCCTGCTGTGGCGGGTGACCGGTACGTTCGACATCCAGCAGATCATTCACGCAGCCGAAACGGGGATGTTTAGCGAGACGTACCTGACGGTATCGCTGTTGTTCCTGTTCATGGGCGCGGTTGGTAAGTCGGCACAGTTCCCGCTGCACGTGTGGCTGCCGGACGCGATGGAGGGCCCGACACCCGTCAGCGCGCTGATTCACGCGGCGACGATGGTTGTGGCGGGCGTCTACCTGGTGGCGCGGATGCTGCCGGCCTTCGAGGTGGCACCGATTGCGCAAGATGTGGTGCTGTACACCGGTCTGATCACGGCGCTGATGGCAGCGACGATGGGTCTGGTGGCGACCGACATCAAGCGAGTGCTGGCGTTCTCGACGATCTCACAGCTCGGATTCATGTTCGTCGCGCTGGGTGTGGGTGCGGTGACTGCTGCGATGTTCCACCTGTTCACGCACGCGTTCTTCAAGTCGCTGTTGTTCCTGGGCTCAGGCTCGGTGATTCACTCAACGGAGCAGCAAGAGGTCTCGGGCCTCGGTGGGCTGCGCAAGAAGATGCCGATTACGACGACGACCTTCATGATCGGCAGCCTGGCGCTGGCGGGGCTCCCGATCTTCGCTGGCTTCTTCTCGAAAGACGAGATTCTGCACGACCTGCTGAAGCACGGACCACTGTTCGCCTATGTGGTGCTGGCGGCGACGGCGATGCTGACCGCTGTCTACTCGACGCGACTGGTGTTGCTGACGTTCTTTGGGAAGCCGAAGGATGCGCACGCTTACGACCACGCGCACGAGTCTCCGCTGATCATGACGGTGCCGCTGGTGCTGCTAGCAGTGCTGGCGACGGTGGGCGGCTTCTTCGCGGTGGACGATGTGGGACGGCTGTTCGGCTTCGTCGGCGGCATCGGGCAGCTTGTGTTCGAGGGCGAGGCCGGGCACGAGTTCAAGCTGGACCCGCTGTTCGCGGCGACGGCGACGGTGATGGCGCTACTGGGCCTGGCAATCGGGTGGATTTACTGGCACGGCGATGCGAAACGTGCTGAGCAGGCGCAGGGCTGGTCGCCGGAGCTGCACCAGTTGCTGGTACGCAAGTACTACATCGACGAGCTGTACCAGGGCGCGATCAACAACGTGATTCTTGGCGCGGCCACTGTGGTGGCCTGGTTCGACAAGCGCGTGGTGAACGAGACGGGCGTCGATGGCGGCGCGCAGCTGATCGGTTTCTTCGGATGGCGGCTGAAGTTCCTCCAGACTGGCCGGATTCCGAACTACGTGCTGGGGATGGCGCTGGGTGTACTGACCCTGGCGCTGGTCGCATTCAGCAAGGCATAGCGCAAGAACGAGGGTTGCATCGATGACCGAGTCCGACGCCCCAGCGCTGTTAGCGGTCTTCCTCATTCCGTTGGGGACGGCGCTGTTGCTGATGCTGATTCCCTCGCGGGAACGCTCGTTGATCATCGCGCTGACTGCGGTGTCCAGCTTCGCGATGTTCGTGATCTCGGTGTCGGTGTTCCTGCAGTACGACTTCACGGGTGCGCAGTTCCAGGGTGTCCGCGCGTGGACGTACATGGAGAACATCGGAATCCTAGGCGAGGACGGGATTCAACTGAAGGTTGGCATCGATGGCATCGCGGCGGCGATGGTGCTGCTGACAGGCATTGTGATTCTGCCGGGGACGTGGGTGTCCTGGAAGATCCAAGACGGTCTGAAGGACTTCTTCATTCTGCTGTACGTGCTGACCGCGGGCGTGTTCGGCACGTTCGTGATGTTGGACATGTTCGTCTGGTTCCTGTTCTACGAACTGGCGTTGCTGCCGATGTACTTGCTGATTGGGGTCTGGGGCTCCACTCGCAAGGAATACGGCGCGATGAAGCTGATGATCATGCTGCTGGCTGGGTCGATCCTGATCTTCACGGCGATCTTCGCGGTCTACGCAGAAGCTGGTCTGGGCACGTTCGACCTTCCGACGCTCTACGCTGTGGACTTCGATCCGGGCTTCCAGAAGCTCTACTTCCCGATGGTCGCGGTCGGCTGCGGCATCCTGGCCGCGCTGTTCCCGTTCCACTCCTGGTCGCCTGACGGCCACGCCGCGGCGCCCACGGCGGTTTCGATGTTGCACGCGGGCGTGCTGATGAAGCTGGGCGCTTTCGGGGTGATTCGACTGGGCTTCCAGATGATGCCGGAGGGCGGCGCGTTCTGGGCACCGGCGCTGATGACGCTGGGTATCACTGCTGCGCTGTACGGGGCGATCGCAGCGCTACGGCAGACCGACATGAAGCTGATGACCGGCTTCTCCTCGGTGTCGCACATGGGTTACGTGATGGTGGGTCTGGGGACGATGAATGTGATCGGCTGGACCGGCGCTGTCCTCCAGATGTTCGCCCACGGGATCATGACCGCCCTCTTCTTCCTTCTGATTGGTGGGATGTACGACCAGGCGCACAACCGCGACATTCCGAACTTCTCGGGTATGGCGCGCCAGATGCCGATCTGGACGGTGTTCTTCGTGATCGCCGGTCTGGCCTCGTTGGGTCTGCCGGGCATGTCCGGGTTCGTCGCGGAGGTGCATATCTTCATCGGTGCGTTCCGGGCATACCCAGTTGTGGGCGGTCTGGCGGTGCTGACGGCAGGGATCACGGCGACGTATCTGCTGCGGATGTTCTCGCAGGCGTTCTTCGGCGAGTTCAACACTCGCTGGGAGCACATGAGGGACATCACGTGGGCTGAGCGAGCCGGTGCGGCGGTGCTGGCAGTGACGATTCTGTTCATGGGCCTGTGGCCGTCACCGTGGGTGAACCGCATTTCGACGACGATTGCTGAGACGATTCCGGGCGTGACGCTCTAGGGCGTCGCGACCGATGAACGAGAGACTGTCGAGGGACGCATCGCGATGACCGACCTGCTCGGCAACGAACTGAACTTCCAGTACGAACTGCTGGGCCCGGAGATCGCGCTTGCGATCACGGGCATGCTCGTGATGTTTGCAGACGCGTTCCGCAAGGATCTGAAGCTGGGGCGCGCCGCGCTGCCCGGGCTGTCAGTGGTGGGACTCGTTGTGGCTTTGGCGCTGAGTCTGCTGTGGATCGACGAGACCGCGGACTTCGCCCGCCTGGTAGAGATCGACAACTTCACGACCTTCTTCCGAGTGGTGTTCATCGCGGTGACGCTGGTTGTGATCATCGGGTCGCACGAGTACATCGAGCGACACGTGAGCCACGTGGGTGAGTTCTACGCGCTGCTGCTGTTCGCGACGGTTGGCGCGATGTTCATGGCGAGCGCGCGAGACCTGCTGACGGCGTACCTGGCGATCGAGATGCTCTCGTTCTCGCTGTACGTGACGGTGTCGCTTGGGAAGAATGACCCGCGCTCTGGCGAGGCTGCGCTGAAGTATGTGCTGCTCGGTGGTGTCGCCTCGGCGATGCTGCTGTACGGGCTCAGCTTGCTCTATGGAGTGGCCGGGTCGACGCAGTACAGCGAGATCGCGGCGAGCCTGTCCGGGGGGACCGATGGGTTCGAGCTGCCGCTGCTGCTGGGGCTGGCGCTGATCATTGCGGGGCTCGGGTTCAAGGCGTCAGCCGTGCCGTTCCACATGTGGACGCCTGACGCTTACGAGGGCGCACCGATCCCAATTACCGCATACCTCTCCGCGACCTCGAAGGCCGCGACGTTCGCGCTGCTGCTGCGCTGGTTCTCCGGACCACTGCTGCCGGCGATCGATGACTGGCAATGGATGATTGCCGGGATCGCGGTCGCGACGATGGTGGTCGGGAACCTGGTGGCGCTGCAACAGCACAACATCAAACGGCTACTCGCCTACTCCTCGATCGGCCAGGTCGGCTTCATGCTGATGGCGATCACGGCGATCTCGGATGAGACCGGGTCGGCGTTGCTGCTGCACCTGAGTGGGTACTTGCTGACCAACCTCGCGGTGTTCATGGCGATCATCGCGTTCTACAACCAGACCGGTAAGGAAGAGATCTCGGACTTCCGAGGACTGGCGCAGACGAATCCATATCTGGCGCTGGTGATCACCTCGGGGCTGTTCTCGCTGGCTGGGATGCCGCTGCTGGCGGGCTTCCTGACGAAGTTCATCCTGTTCCAGGCGGTGGTGAGCGAGGGCTACACCTGGCTAGTGGTGATTGCACTGGTGGCGAGCACCGTGTCGCTCTACTACTACCTGCAGGTGATCAAGCAGATGTACCTGTACCAGCCCGAGCCCGGCGAGTCAGAGCGGTGGCGACTGACACCAACCGGTTACCTGGCGACGGGTGCCCTGCTGTTCGGCGTGGTCTGGGTGGGCGTCTACGCGACGCCGTTCTACACGGTTGCTAACCGCGCGATTGCGCCGCTCTTCAGTTAGGCGTTCCTGACTCCTGGCCCGGGTTTTCTCTAGGACTGCTAGCACTGGGGTCTGGGCGTGGAGCTGACGTGACCGGTGGATTCGATGTGGGTTTGAGATCAAAGAAGCCGGGCTGTGAGGCCCGGCTTCTTTGTTGTCCTCGGAGAGGCGGTGGCTACCGCTTCGGGAGAGAGACGGTGGCGGTGCCCGGCGTGGTCTGCGTGCCGTCCGCCTGTGCGACTCCAACATCGAGGTCGACGAGCGCTTCGCCGCCGTCCTCGTACTTCTTGGTGACCTTGCCCCAGACGTTGAGGTCTTCGCGGGCGGGGTCCATGCCTCGGTAGGAGACACCCCAGTTCTTGATCTTGCCTTGCTCGCCCTTCCACTCGTCGACGAGACGGCCGACGAGCATGCCCTTGAGGGCACCGTGGACGATGATGTCCGGCAGGTTGTTGGTTTTCGCGTAGTCGTCGTCGTAGTGGATCTGGTAGAAGTCGCCGGAGGCGGCTGCCCAGATGACGAGACGCTGTGAACTCATTGGCTCAGTGAGGTTGAACTCCTGGCCTTCTTCGATGTCATCCCAGTAGAGCTGGTCTGCCATGATTCATTCCCTCTCTAGTAGGAGATGCCGGTACCACGGGTCTTGGCGACGACGACGCCGTCGCTTTCCCGCGTGTAGACGGACTCGCTGCTCTGGATGAGCATCTGCCCGAGTCGCCCGGCGGCGAGTTCGAGCGAGGTGATGCGTGAGACGGCCTGGAGGATGTCTCCGCCGTAAACCTGCTCGATCGGCTCCACCTCGGTGCCACCGTTGAGGCGACGCTTGAATGGGTTCTCGAAGGTCTCTTCGCGTCCGCCGCCCTTCGGTTTGAAGACGGGCATACCGAGGAAACCAGGAGCGGCCGGGAGGCCGGTGTAGCCAAGGGCCTTGGCGGCTGCTTCGTCGTAATACTTCTCAGCGGTGTAGCCGACAGCGCGGGCAAACGTCCGGCTGCCCTGCGTGGTCACCTCGTATGTCGTACGGCCAGTTTCCTGGCCAACGGCTGCTTTCATGTCGTCATTCAGGTCATCGAGCTGTTCAGCCACTCATTACCCCCTCGCGTTGCAGAACATTGCTGGCTGCCGCGCGGCTGTGCTGCGGGGCCGGCGGAAGCATACAGGAATGCGGCCTTGGTTCGCAGCCGTGGTGGGTATCGATTGAAGAACGGTGAGATGCGCGAGGGGCAACGTGGATCAGAGCATCGGGAGGTAGCGGCTGATTTCGAAGGCTGTGACCTGTGAGCGGTACTCGGCCCATTCAAGCTTCTTGTTAGCGATCAGCGTCTCGTGCACGTGCTCGCCCAGCGTCTCACGCATGAGGTTGGAGCCTTCGAATCGCTCGATTGCCTCACCCAGTGACGAAGGTAGGACGCCGAGGCCGCGGCGCTCGACCTCCTCGGGGGAGAGTTGATCGGTGGCGGAGAGGACAGGGGCAGGTAGGGGCTGGTTCTGCTCGATGCCATCGAGCCCGGCGGCGAGGACGGCAGCGAACGCGAGGTACGGGTTCGCTGCGGCATCCGGGACGCGGTACTCGATACGGCTGGAGTCGGCGGAGCCGGGCTTCAGTTCGGGGACGCGCACGAGGTCTGAGTGGTTGCGCGGCGACCAGGTGACGTACATGGGCGCCTCAGTGCCGGGGACGAGGCGCTTATATGAGTTCACCCACTGGTTGGTGACCAGCATCAATTCCGGCGCGTAACGGAGCAGGCCGGCGATGTACTGACGTGCGGTGGGTGAGAGCTGCAGCTCGTCGGCGGGGTCGTGGAAGGCGTTGGACTCACCTCGGAAGAGGGAGAGCTGGAGGTGCATGCCGGAGCCGTTCTGGTTGGCGACCGGCTTGGGCATGAAGGTGGCGTAGACGCCGTGGCGCATGGCCACTTCTTTGACCAGCAGGCGGTAGGTCATGACGGCGTCTGCCATGGTCAGCGCGTCGGTGTAGCGCAGGTCCATCTCGTGCTGGCTGGGTGCCGCCTCATGGTGGCTGAGCGCGACGCCGATGCCCATCTGTTCGAGGGCGAGCACGGTCTCGCGTCGGAGGTCGGAGCCGCCGTCGAGCGGGGTGAGATCGAAGTAGCCACCCTGGTCCAGCGGCTCGGTGCCGGTGGAGTCCTTGAAGTAGAAGAATTCGATCTCCGGTGAGATATAGAAGGTGTAGCCGGCCTCAGCGGCGCGAGCGAGGACGCGCTTCAACACCCAGCGAGGATCGCCCTCGAAGGGTTCGCCACCGGGGACCTGGATGTCGCAGAACATGCGGGCGACGGACTGCTCGCGCGGTCGCCACGGGAGGATCTGGAAGGTGGAGGGGTCCGGGACGATCACCATGTCCGCTTCGTCGCGGCGTGCGAAGCCCTCGATCGCGGCGCCATCGAACGAGATGCCATCGGTGAGGGCGTGCTCGAGCTCCTCGATTGTGATCGCGACGGACTTGAGCATGCCAAGGATGTCCGTGAACCAGAGACGGATGAACTTCACATCGTGGTCGCGGCATGCCTGGAGGACGTGCTGTTGGGAGTCGTAGTCAACCATGGCACCCATGGTAGCGAGCGCTGTGTTTCGGAGAAGTTTCGGCGTTACGCGTCGAAGTACTGCACGTATTCGTAGGGCGTGGGGCGCGAGTGCACCTCGGCGGCCTCTTTACGCTTGGCGGTGACCCACTTTTCGAGCAGATCGACGGTGAATACGTCGCCACGGAGCAGGAATTCGTGGTCGGCCTCAAGCGCGTCGAGCGCCTCATCGAGGCTGTGCGGGAGGGTGCGGAGGCGCGCGGCTTCGTTCTCGTCGAGTTCGTAGAGGTTGCGATCGAGTGGGTCGCCGGGGTCGAGCTGGCGTTCCACGCCGTCCAGGCCGGCCATCAGCATGGCGGAGAAGGCGAGGTAGGGGTTGGCAGTGCCGTCTGGCGGGCGGAATTCGATGCGTTTGGAGGCCGGAGTCGTGGAGTAGGTGGGGATGCGAATTGCGGCGGAGCGGTTGCGCATGGAGTAGGAGAGGTAGATGGGTGCCTCGAAGCCGGGCACGAATCGGCGGTAGGAGTTGGTGGTGGGGCTGGCGAAGGCGAGTACGGCCGGGGCGTGATGGAGTAGCCCGCCCATGTAGCTGCGGGCGAGGTGGGAGAGGCCGGCGTAACCGTTGGAGTCATAGAAGAGCGCGGTGTCGCGGCGCCAGAGCGATTGGTGGGTGTGCATTCCGCTGCCGCTGGCGCCGTGGATTGGCTTGGGCATGAAGGTGGCGACGCGGCCATTGGCACGGGCGCCGTTGCGGACGAGGTAGCGGTACCACTGGACCTGGTCCGCCATCTCTAGCAGTGGCGCGTAGCGGATGCCGATCTCGCCCTGGCCGCCCGAGGCGACCTCGTGATGATCGAACTCGACCTCGATGCCGACGGAGCGGAGCTGTTCGGCGATGTACCAGCGGATATCGGCGGTCTGATCGGCGGGCGGCACGGGCGCGTAGCCGCGCTGCTGATCGATCTTGGCGGCCTGGTTGGGGCCTTCGTCGCGGCCGGCGTTCCAGTGGCCCTCGCGGGAGTCGACGAAGTAGAAGGCGGTGTTGCCGTCTTGCTGGAAGCGGACGTCATCGAAGATGAAGAACTCCAGCTCCGGTCCGAAGCGTGCCTCGTCAGCAACACCGGAGGCTCGAAGGTATTGCTCGGCGCGGGTGGCGACGTTGCGCGGATCGCGGCTGAAGCGCTCGCGTGTGATCGAATCGACGACATCGCAGATCAGGCTGAGCGTGGGGGCGTTGGGGACGGGGTCGATTGCGGCAGTGTCGAGGTCTGGGATCAGCAGCATGTCGGACTCGTGGACCGGCTGAAAGCCCGGGAAGCTTGAGCCATCGAAGCCGAAGCCGTTTTGCAGGAGATCTTCGGTGAGATGGTCCGGTGGGATTGAGAAGTGGTGCCAGGTGCCGAACAGATCGGTGACCTTAAGGTCGATCCGCCGGACGCCACGAGCTTCGATCAGTTGGCGGATTTCCTGTAGCGACGGCACGCGCGTGTCTCCTTGATCACCGGACCCTTGCGAGATCGATAGCGCGAGCGCCTGACCTCGAATGCGCATGGTACTCGCCTCGTCTACCACGCTCCTCCGATGGAACGACGGAGGCCGTACGGGCGGTCGATCGC
>JABIST010000407.1 GCA_018700215.1 Dehalococcoidia bacterium
CAGCGCACCGGCGGTCGTGCCATCGTCGCCACCCTCTTCGCTGGCACCGCCCTCATCGCCGCCATCCTCCTCTGGCGCGTCTTCGGAGGTAGTTAGTGGCTACCTCCCGCCCCCCCGGTGCCCCTGGCGCCCCTGGCAATTTCGGCGGCCCGGGTAACCGCCCCGTCACGTTCGGCGTCCTCCCCGGCGGCGGCACCCCGCAGGAGTTTCTCGCCGGCGCTCAGACCGCCGAAGCCCTCGGCTACGACTCCGTCTGGGTCGGCGACCACGTCCTCTGGCACGTTTTCTGGCCAGAGCCGCTCACGATGCTCGGCGCAGCCTCTGCCGTCACCGACAACATCGCCCTCGGCAGCGGCGTCCTGCTCGCCGCGCTCCGCAAACCCGCCGCGCTCGCCAAGCAGACCGCCACCCTCCAGTGGCTCGCCGACGGCCGCTTCCGACTCGGCGTCGGCGCCGGCGGCGAGTTCGCCTCCGAGTTCGCCGCCTCCGATGTCCCCCTCGACCAGCGCGGCGCCTACCTCGACCAGACCCTCGAGGCGTTACAGGCCCTCTGGACGGGCGCACCAGTCACGCTACATAACGATGTAATCCAACTCGACGACGCCACCCTCGACGTCATCCCCACCCCAACCATCCCCGTCTGGGTCGGCGGCCGCTCCGCCCCCGCCCAGCGCCGCGCCGCCCGCTTCGGCGACGCCTGGATGCCCTTCGTCATCACCCCCGAGCGCTTCGCCGAGGGCTGGGCCAACGTCCGAGGCGGGGCAGAGTCTTTCGACCGCGACCCCGACGCGCTAACTCCCGCACTCCAACTCTGGTGTCAGTTCGACGACGACATCGCCGTCGCCCTCCCCAGCATCGCCGCCCGCATCGAATCCACCTACCGCACCCCGTTCGAGCGCTTCGAGCGCTACACCGTCTACGGCGACGCCCAGATGTGGATCGACCGCCTCGGTGAATTCACCGACGCCGGCGTCCGCCACTTCAACCTCGTCTTCGCCGGCGGCGACCGCCTAGCCCAACTCGCCCGCATCGCCGCCGAAGTCATCCCCGCCATCGAAGCCCGCGCCGGGGACTAGCGTCGATCGAGTCGTCGCACGATCCAGACCGTCGCGACGGAGAGGAACGCTACCCAGACCACGAGGCTTGCGGCGAACAGGACATATCCCAGCGACAAGTAGTCATTGAACGGAGATGCCAGTCCAAGCAACCCGGCGGTCATGTAGCAGAGTGGGAACCACCGGAGCGCGTAATCCTTGTGCCGGGTCAGCGCCAACCACGTCATCGACCATAGGTAGGCGAGCGAGAGCCCGAGCCACATCTCGGTGACGACTACGAGACCAATTCCCCAGCCGAGGCCGTATGCCACACCGATGCGCCGCCACGCCTGCCAACTCAGGTGCTCGCTGTTCACGCGATCGATCGTAGCTCAGCGGCGGCGACCGCCTAGCCCAACTCGCCCGCATCGCCGCCGAGGTCATCCCCGCCATCGAGGCCCACGCCAGCGACTAGACCGCAGCCCCCTCCGCCACCGACAGATTCAGCCGGCTCACGATCTCTACCCCGCTCAGCGTGTTGCAGATCGGGCACTCGCACGCCAGCGCCTCCAACTCCGCCTGACGCTCCAGCACCGAGGCGTCACCAACCTCGAGGTCGATCGCAACCTCAATCTTCGTCACCCGCGAGGGATTGCGCGCCATCTCCGAGTCCAGCGTCGCCTCCGCCCGCAACACCTCAACGCCCTGAAGCAGCTCCTGGTTCAGCAGCGCGCCCAGCGTGCAGTTGCCCAGCGCGATCAGCAGCAACTCCGTCGAGGAATACCCAACTGGCCCGTCCTCGACCATCTCCCGCACGTTCACCTGCTCGCGCTCTCGCGCCGTGAACACAATCCGCTTGCGGTCCTGGTAGTCGGCATGAACGGTAGCCATCGTCGAGCCTCTCATAGTCTCCTGGCCCAGCAGGGCAGGTGTTTCGTAATTCACGATAATATTACTCGTCTTTATCGAGAATACGCGAATCGTCCAACATACCCGCAGCCCCAGACCGCCGATCTCCTAAATCACACTTATTGACACCTACCCCGTAGTTCGCGTAAATTACACGCAAAGCTACTTAGCGTACTCAAGACACTAAGTGCCGAGGCGATAGACCCACTCCTGCGCGTTCCCAACCGCCCAGCAGTGCCCTCCCCGAAGGATCGGACCCCCGCTATGACTACCGAAACCACCACTGGCGTCTCCGACAAGCAGGCCAAGAACCCCTACATCCAGGTCGAGCAGGTGCTCGCCCAGTTCACCGTCCCCCAGCTCCAGTGCGAGACCGATACCGGCATCGAAACCATTCCCCTCGCCGAAGAAGTCTCCTTCGGTTCCTGGCAGCCCGAAATCCCCGAGGAGTATTGGCAGCTCGATGCCGAAACCCTCAACACCCGCATCCGCGCCGCCCGCGAGCGCCTCGGCGACCAGGTCGTCATCCTCGGCCACCACTACCAGCGCGAAGACATCGTCCAGTTCGCCGACACCCGAGGTGACTCCTTCGCCCTCGCCCAGTACGCCGCCGAGCACCCAGAATCGCCCTACATCATCTTCTGCGGCGTCCACTTCATGGCTGAAGCCGCGGACATCCTCGCCCAGCCAAACCAGACCGTCATCCTCCCCAACATGGAAGCCGGCTGCTCCATGGCGGACATGGCCGCCGCCCCGGACGTCTACTCCGCCTGGCGCGAACTCGAAGACCTCTTCGGCAGCACCGAAGACATCATCCCCGTCACCTACATGAACTCCGCCGCCTCCCTCAAAGCCTTCTGCGGTGAAAACGGCGGCGTCGTCTGCACCAGCTCCAACGCCACCCAGGTCCTCGAGTGGGCCTTCCAACAGGGCAAGCGCGTCTTCTTCTTCCCGGACCAGCACCTCGGCCGCAACACCGGCCACGCCATGGACATCCCACTCGACGAAATGGTCCTCTGGGACTGGCGCCTCGGCCCCGGCAACCTCGGCGGCCGCACCCCCGAAGAACTCGAACACTCCCGCATCATCCTCTGGCAGGGCCACTGCTCCGTGCACCAGCGCTTCTCGCTCACCCAGATCGAACAGGCCCGCCAGCAGTTCCCCGGCGTCCAGATCGTCGTCCACCCAGAGTCACGCTACGAGGTCGTCCAGGCCGCCGACGCCAACGGCTCCACCGCCTTCATCGCCAAATACGTCGCCGAGGCCGCGCCCGGCTCCATCATCGGCATCGGCACCGAAATCAACCTCGTCTCCCGACTCGCCAAGGAGAACCCGGACAAAACCATCTTCTGCCTGGACCCCGTCGTCTGCCCCTGCAGCACCATGTACCGCGTCCACCCCGCCTACCTCGCCTGGATCATGGAGTCCCTCGAACGCGGCGAAGTCGTCAACCAACTCCGCGTCGACGACAACATCAAAGCCAACGCCCGCATCGCCCTCGAGCGCATGCTCGCCCTCAAGTAGCGCCGAACGAGACGACGGCGCCCCGCGTGCTAATCCCCCCACACCCTCGCCTCGAACCACCGCCACTCCCACGTCGGTCGCGCCTCGATCGTGAATCGGCGCGACTCCACGAGCACCCGCGATCCATCGGACAACACCGCCCAGCGCTCCTTGCGGATCGGCCAGTAATCAGTGGTGTACGTCCGTTCGATCACGATGTCTGTCACGTCCAGATCCCCGTAGTACGGCGGCCAGTACCCGCGCGGTCCGAGCGCCATCGCCAACTCATCAGCATTTGTCGACAGTGGGCGAGCGATCACAATCGTGTCCGCGGTCGCCGACTCAACCAGTTCGTAACCCGGCCTGGTCAGCATCCCATCGAACTCGGCGCGGAACTCAGCACGCATGTCAGACGGAAGCGTGCTGAGACTGTGCCCGATGAATCCGGATCGCTCCTGCAGCTCGGAGAATCCAAGCGCCGGCCGCTCCGTGACAAACTCCCCGTCGACGAACCGCCCACGTTGCAACAGCTCGTCGCCTTCCACCCATGCCACCTCCATCTGGCCGAGCTGCTCGCCCCCCGAACCAAGCAGCGTCCACATCTCCATCACGTACCGCTCCGGGAACAGCGACAAACTGCCGTCCGCGATGTTCTTCTCGATCAACTCGGCCTTCGAGCCGTGTCGCTCGTAGACCTCCATCTGGATCATGAACACGCCACCGTCGTCGAGTGCCGCCAGTTCCATCGGCGTCGCCATCACCTGCCCACCACGCCCCAACACCAACGCCGCGATCAGCACAGCGCCACTAACCCCCGCCAGCAACCCTCCGAGGACACCCCAGCTTCCGCTCACCACCTCACCTCACTCCCCGTACACCAGCTCCTCGATCGCCTCCCACTCCGAAAGCGGCAGCAACGTGATGTGGAACCGCTCCCAGCCGATCACGACCCGCGAACCATCTTCCAGAAGCGCGCGGAAGGTGATGCTCTCCAGCCCTCCCTGCGGGTTGAACCGAGCCTCCTTCTGGATAGACTCCACATCCAGGTCGATCGGCCAGGCGGGAGATCCGGCTCCCCCCCGTGTCCCGGTTGCGGGCCTTGGATGCGGCCCGATGCACATGAACGGTCCCTTACCTTCGCTCGGAACTCGTTCCATTCGCTCGTCGACTTCGCCGCACGAACCGTCGCCGAGCGCCGCGCTCGGCCCCCGAGGTCTCGGCCAGCTTCGTCGTTCGCCCATGCTCGCAGGATCGTTCGGCGCCCCCGGATCCGTCCGTCGGTGGTGCCAGGTCAGAATCCCGTCGATCGAAAGGCCGATCGAGATCGAATCCACGGCCTCTCCCGCCTCGTATCTGGTCCACCCCTGCCGACTCTCCCGCTCCGTCCGCGGATTGAACACTCGCTTGAAGGACGGCCGCTCATAGCTCTCTACCTGCCTCCACAACACTCCACCCTCCTCGTTCAGCGTCTCCCACGTCACCACCTCAGCCGCGTCACCACGCCCCAACACCAACGCCGCGATCAGCACAGCGCCCCCCACCCCCGCCAGCAACCCTCCGAGGACTCCCCAGCTTCCGCTCATCGCCTCACCTCACTCCCCCCACACCCGCGCCACGAACCCATCCCACTCCGCGGCCGCTCGCGCCTCGATCGTGAACGTGCGCGACTCCACGAGGATCCGAGACCCGTTGTCGAGTACCGCCCACCTCCGACTGCCGGTCGGCCAGTACTCCGCTGTGTAGGTCTCCTCGGTGACAAACCTCGTTGCTGGCAGGTCGGCGAAGTAGAACCCGCTGCGCATCGCGACCTCTTGGGCCCTCAACTCCCCCGGCACGATTGGCCGAGAGCTAACGATCACCAACGTTCCCACCCTCGACGGCGCAACCAACTCCCAGTTCCCGGAAGCAAGCCGCTGTTCGACATCCGCGCGCGACTCGGCGAGCAGTACCGAGGGCGGCACCTGCATCTGCCCAAGCCCACTA
This sequence comes from Dehalococcoidia bacterium, assembly GCA_018700215.1. GTDB lineage: Bacteria > Chloroflexota > Dehalococcoidia > UBA2979 > UBA2979 > JABIST01. The sequence goes on from JABIST010000407.1 coordinate 5,430, forward strand.
CCTGGCAACGTGCTCTCGTGCACCACTCCGCGGCCTGGTCGCTCGATCACCATCTCTCGACCAACCATGCGCTGTCGTTCCAGCAACTGACCGTCCGAGGTCCACGTCGCCCTGGTGGACTCAAGCATGTACGCCTCTGGTCCCAACAGCAGCCAGTCTTCAGTGACGTAGCGCTCTGGGAACAGATAGCGATCACCCTCAGCAAGGAGCCCCGCGATCTCCTCGGCCTTCGCGCCATGCCGCTGATACACCTCGATCCGCGCCACCAGCACCCCGCCGTCATCCAACGCAGCGAGCGCCGCCAGATCCATCCGAGGAGCCGCGTCCCCACGCCCCAACACCAACGCCGCGATCACCGCCGCGCCACCCACCCCAGCCAGCAGCCCCCCGAGCAGCTCTCGTCCCCCGACCACCGCGACCTCCTCACCGCCCCTTCGATGTTAGCCCTCCGACAGAATCACAACCTGACGAAATTCCTCCCCGCGTCACAGACTCCCGAGGTCACCCCATGACCACCGACTCTCCCCGCCACTACGACCTCCTCGTCGTCGGCTCCGGCATCGCCGGCCTCTACGCCGCCATCCGCGCACAGGAGCACGGCGCATCCGTCCTCCTCGTCACCAAAGGCGCCATCGAGGAAGCCAGCACCCGCTACGCCCAGGGCGGCATCGCCGCCGCCGTCGGCCACGGCGACACCCCCGAAGCCCACCTCCGCGACACCATCGAGGCCGGCGCCGGCCTCGTCGACGA
>JABIST010000384.1 GCA_018700215.1 Dehalococcoidia bacterium
CAGACGAGCGTCGCCCCGCCGTTCAGGTCGGCAATCCCTTCCTCGAGAAGCTACTGCTCGAGGCCTGCGTGGAACTCGCCGAGCAGCACGGCGATTGGATCGAGGGGCTGCAGGACCTCGGCGCCGCCGGTCTCACGTCCAGCAGCGTCGAGGCGGCGGACCGCGCCGGTACTGGCATCGACATCGATGTCGCGCTGGTGCCGAGGCGTGAGCAGCAGATGACGCCGTACGAGGTGATGCTGTCTGAGTCGCAGGAGCGAATGCTGGTGATCCCGAAGCGCGAACACCTCGAGGATGTGCTCGCGCTGTTCCGACGCTGGGAGATCAACGCCGACGTGATCGGCATCGTGACCGACGATCAAATGGTGACGATTCGTGACGGTGACGACGTGGTCGCTTGTATCCCGATCGCCATTCCGTCCGATCCTCCGCAGTACCCGCCGGACGGTGTGCGTCCCACCGAGCTTGATCGCTGGCAGAGCGAAGATCTCGAGGCGGTGCCGGACGTCGTCGATCCGAACGCGGCGCTGCTGGAGCTGCTCGGATGCCCGAACATCGCCAGCCGACGCTCGATCTATCGGCAATACGACCACCAAGTGCTGAACAACACCGTCGTCCTGCCCGGTGGCGATGCAGCCGTGCTTCGTGTGAAGGGGTCGACTCGCGGTATTGCGGCCTCGACCGACTGCAATGGCCGATTCGTCGCGCTTGAGCCGCGCGTCGGCGCTGCAATCGCCGTTGCCGAGGCGGCGCGAAACGTCGTTGCCACGGGCGCGCGCCCGGCGGCTGTGACCGACTGCCTGAACTTCGGGAACCCGGAAAAGCCAGAAGTCGCGTATCAACTTGAGCAGGCGATCCTCGGTATCTCGGATGCCTGTCGGACGCTCAATACGCCCGTCGTCTCCGGGAACGCCTCGCTCTACAACGAAACGCCGAATGGTCAGATCCTGCCGACGCCCTCGATTGGGATGCTGGGCGTCATCGACCACGTTGAGACGGCGCTCAGGATCGCGCCGCACCCCGGTGACACTCTGCTGCTGGTCGGCGCAGCGCCCGCGCAGGGAGTGGAGACGCTCGCCGGTTCCGAGTACCTCACCACGAAGCTCGGTCGCCTTGCTGGCCTTCCGATGATCGACCTTGACCACGAAGCGCGGGTGCAAGAGCTGGTACTCGACGCGCACGAGGCAGGACTGCTGACCGCCGCCCACGATTGTGCCGATGGCGGGCTCGCGATCACGCTCGCGGAGATGTGCCTGGCCGCGGACAGTGGCATCGACGCATCTGCGATCGATCTTGCCCCCCGCCTCGATGCTTCGCTGTTCGGGGAGGCGCAGTCGCGCTTCGTCGTCGCGGTGGCCGGCGATGCAGCGGCCTCGGAGCTCGAGACGCGTGCCGCGGCAGTCGGCGTTCCCGTGACGCGACTCGGCGGTATCGGCGGGGCACGGATGCGACTGGGACCAACCGATCTCTCACTCGACGATCTGCGCGCGGCCTACGACGGTGGGCTCGATCGCGCGCTTCGGGGCTGACGCACATGGTTCGTTGGATCGAATTCAAGGCACCCGTGACGAACCTTGTTGCGCTGGACCAGCAGGTTCGCGCCCTAGGCGCCGAATTCATGCACGAGCGCCGCGAGCAAGATCTGTGCCTGGATTTCCCGGACGGCATCCTCGTCCTGCGCGAGCCCGAGGGCGCGTCTGCCGATCTGCTCACCTACCGGCGCGAGTCGCTCGGTGAGTTTCAGTCTGCCGAGGTTGAGGTTGCCGAAGTGGGTGCTCCGCGCGAGGTAGGGGCGATGCTCCGTGGCCGCTTCGGCGTGCGCGCCGAGGTTGAGAAGACTCGCCGTACGTTCCAGTGGCGGCGCACTCAGATCCAGCTCGACCAAGTCTTCGGGCTCGGCATGTTCGTCGAGCTACAGACCCTCGTTACTGGCGAGGATGACGAGGCGGCGAAGTCCGAACTGCGCGAGGCGCTCGCGACCCTCGGCATCGATGTACACACCTCGGAGATACGCTCCTACGCCGACATGCTGCTGGAGCAACAGGCGCGCTAGCCATTGCAGTCTCGGCCTCCACCGTGGCGTATCGTGATGCTGCTGGACGGCGTCGGCCTGTTGGCGCGCTCACCGTTCGACGACGATCACAGCAGCACGCTCTCAAGTTCAGGCATGGATGGTTGATGGACGACGAATTCCGTTCTGAGCTTCGGGGCAGAGTCGAAGAGGCGATGCGCCGTCTCCACGTGCCGGGTGTCGCTGTGGGGATGCTCGCCGGCGACGACGAACTGATCGAGGTGTTCGGCGTCACGAGCATCTCGAGCCCGACGGCGATTGATGATCGGACGCTCTTTCAGGTCGGCTCGACGACAAAGACCTTCACCGCGACGTTGCTGATGCAGGAGGTTGAAGCCGGCACGCTTGACCTTGAGGCGCCGGTGCAGCGCTACCTTCCCGAGTTTCGATTGCAGCGTGATGAGTGGTCAGACTCGGTGCTCGTGCGGCACCTGCTCACCCACAGCGGCGGCTTCGACGGCGACTGGTTCCTCCGCTTTCCACGTGGAGACGAGGAAGGTCTGTCGGCTGTCGCAGAAGCGATGGGCGAGGTGCCGGTCCGCAGTCAGCCAGGGGAGGCGTTTTCGTACTCGAACCTGGGCTTCGCGATCGCCGGCCGCGTCGCCGAAGTGGTGACCGGCTCCAGCTACGAGGACTTGATCGAGCGACGCATCTTTGGACCGCTTGGGATGAGCAACTCCACGGTAGGCACACGCCAGGCACTGTCGCGTCGCTACGCCACCGGACACCTCGTGCGTGGCGAACGAACTGAGATTGAGCACCCGTGGCATCTGGTGCGCAGTGCGGTCGCCCACGGCGGTGTGATCTCGGATGTCCGCGAGCAGTTGCGCTGGGCCCGCTTCCAACTCGGTGATGGCACCGGCGTCGACGCAACCGGTGTGCGAAGTCGGGTGCTGGTCGAGCAATCGCTGCGCGCCATGCAGCAGTCGCAGCTCCGCGCCGGCAGCATTTGTGACGCCGTCGGTTACGCCTGGCTGCTTGAGGAG
>JABIST010000408.1 GCA_018700215.1 Dehalococcoidia bacterium
ATCGTCATGATCCGATACGAGAACAGCAGCGACACCTCCGCCTCCGCCACACGGTCCGCGAACTGCAATCGCACCTGTGAGTTCCGAGCGAGCTGCGATTGCTCCGCCGGTACCGCCTTCGCCCGCTCCAGCAATTCAACCAGCGCCTTGTGAGTTCCAATCGATGAGCCAATGCCACTTCGCTCGAAATCCATCAGCGTCGCGCCCACGTACCACCCGCGGTTCTCCTCGCCCAACCGATTCTCCGCCGGGACATGCACATCCTCGAAGAACACCTCGTTGAAGTCCGAGTGTCCGGTCATCTGCACCAACGGCTGCACCGATACACCGGGGCTCGTCATCGGGAAGATCAAGAACGAAATCCCACGATGCTTCGGCGCATCCGGGTCCGTCCGTGCCAGCATGTACATCCAGTCCGACATGTGCGCACCGGACGTCCAAATCTTCTGCCCGTTCACCACATACTCGTCACCCTCGCGCGTTGCCCGCGTCTGCAATGACGCCAGGTCTGAACCAGCGCCCGGCTCGGACCAGCCCTGACACCAGGAGATCTCTCCGCGCATGATCTTTGGCAGGTGCTCCGCCTTCTGCTCGTCACTCCCGTGAACAATCAGCGTCGGGCCGATCATCATCGTCCCGAATCCACCGACATTGCTCACGCCCGCCTTCGAGAATTCCTCGTTCAACACCGCCTGCTCACGTGAGGAAAGCCCTGCGCCACCCCACTCCTCAGGCCAGTGCGGTGCCACCCACCGCTTCTCCGCCAGCGCATCGCGCCAGTGCTCGTAGTCGTCCATCTTGTCCGCGTCCACACTCTTCGGCCCGAAGAACGCGCCCGGGTCCCTGCCATCGGCGCGCAGAGCCTTCGTCTCGTCCAGGAACGCCTGCACCTCCGTACGGAACTCAGCCTCCGCCGGTGAATCAGTGAAATCGACCATCTCGTCCCCCTTCATATCGCGCGCTCAGCGCCTCGCCGCTAATCATAGCGCTCGGCCCCGCGAGGCACCCCCACCCGCAGTGCCTGACCGCCCGCCGTTGACACACTTGATGCATACTTACTCAACTCTGTCAGCATCGAACGGAACGATCATGCGCCGCCACCGAGTTTCCTTCTCTTTCATGGTTCTCGTGCTCGTGGCTCTGTCTCTGGCTTGTCAGTCACCCGCCAATAGCCACGACCCTGAGACCGTTACCCCGGACGGCTGGGAGCCGCTCGTGTCCAGGGACTATGACGCCGCCGTTGGCAGTGATTGGCTTGTCTACCAGACGGATTCGCTGCCGATCGCGGAGGTCGCGGAAGATGGCCGCCAGATGGGCTATTCAGACATCGTCCTCCAGGAACTCGAAGCGATCGCGGAGGACCAAGCCACGTTCGGGATCGACATCATCATGATTCGAGAGGTCGATGGTGTGGCGACGCGAATCAATGGCACAAACTGCGAGGACATCGAGCAGTCTCAGTCTGAGTACGAAGAAGTCATGCACCTCTATCTAGGTCAGCTCGGCTTCGAGCTCTCAGCGGTCGAATCGCCCATCGGCTGGGCTATCTTCGCATCAAAGCCGCCAATCCAGCCCGGAGTCGACCACTACATAGCACTACGGGTGTTCGACAGCGGCTGTCCGCTCTCATTCAACTTGTTCGTCGCGAATGGCGACAACCAGGCACTCGATGACTTCACGGGGTTCTTAGGCACCGTCAGTGAAAAGTAGACCAAAGCAGTTCACCCGCTACGCTGGAGTACGCAAGGGCTCCAATCGACTGAATCGAATTACCGCATGAGCGAGACCACCGTCTCCCCCATCCTCGCCACACTCGCCCTGCTCGCCCTTGGCGGCGCCTTCGTCGTCACCGTCTCCCTCACCTCGTCCGGCGCCACCAGCCTCCATGCCCTTATCCAACAACGAGGCCGCTGGATTGCCTTCGCCATCGCCGCCACCGCCATGTCCGGCTCCCTCTACTACTCGGAGATCGCCAACTTCCCGCCCTGTGATTTCTGCTGGTACCAGCGCATCGCCATGTACCCGCTCGCCCTCATCCTCCTCATCGCTGCCGTCACCAACGACCGCAAGAACTTCCGCTACGTCATCCCCATCGCCATCATCGGAGCCGCCCTCAGCGGCTACCACATCCAGCTCCAGCTCTTCCCGGAACAAGCCTCATCCTGCCAGGCCGCCGTCCCCTGCCACACCCAGTGGGTCGACCAG
>JABIST010000146.1 GCA_018700215.1 Dehalococcoidia bacterium
TCCGTGACGAAGTCATACGCTGCGCGGTACTGGCCGCCACGCTCGCTGTCCGCGAATGTTGGCGGTGCCCCGGTGCGTACCGCCTCGATGATGTCGTCTGGCAGTCCGGCCTCGCGCGCGAGTCGGGCGTGCGCCCAGAACTCGAACTGCGCCGTCCAGTGCTTGCCGGTGAGGATGATCGCCAGCTCCGATACGTCGGCTGGCAAGCTGCTCCCGAAGCGACAGTAGGCACCGAGGTGCTGCACCCGATCGCACAGCTCGGGACGGCGGAGCAGCGACTCGAATGGGCCGCGCATGCCAGCACGCGGCCCGGACAGCATCTTGTCGACGACGGCTTGCTGATCGGGGGCGAGGTTGTCGAGGTCGAGTGGAGTGAGACGGGGCACGGGTGGTCCTTCCTCGGAGGCGTGGGTGCGCTGACAGCGCGTGCGGATGATAGCGGAGCGAGCACGCTGAACTGCACGGAGCTGTAGGTCAGGGTTCGCCGAATTGGGCCGGGAGCCTACTGGAACGGGTGGGAGTGTCGAGGATCTGTCGTGAACTTGCGTATCGATTCGATTGCCTGCTGGAAGGACCCAGAATGAAGAAGCTTGTGTTCGTGACCGTCGCCGCCCTCATCGTCTCAGTCGCCTGTGGCGGCAGTGACGCATCGCCCGAGGCTACTGCCGAGAGCGTCGCGACCCAGACAGCCGCGCCTGCCACCGCTACTCCCGAGGATATTGGCAGCGGCGACGTCTTCGCGTTGGAGATCGGTCAGTGCTTCGACGACCCCGATACATCCGGTACCGTCACCGCTGTCGACATGGTTGGTTGTAACGATCCCCATGACAATGAGGTCTACGCCCTTTTCGATCTGCCAGATGGCACGTTCCCCGGGCTCTCGGTCGTCAAGGAAGCCGCTGCTGAAGGCTGCTACGACGTCTTCGAGTCCTACGTCGGCCTTGACTACGAATCCTCGGTGTTCGACTTCAGTTCGCTCTCCCCCACCCCCAACTCCTGGGAAAACGGCGACCGCGAGGTCGTCTGCATTGTCTATGACCTCGATTTGAAGAAGCTCACTGAGACGGTCAAGGGCTCCGGTATGTAGCCTTCAGCAGCTATCTGTTTGGAAAACGCCCTCGGTCCGCCGGACCGGGGGCGTTCTGCTCTCTCGGACCTGTCGGAGAAACCCTCTACGCGAATGAACAATTCGGTCGAGGATCTGACGTGAACTTGCGTGCGCAGTAGGAGGACATTTCATGGTGCGACTCGCGTTTGTGGCCGCTCTTGCCCTAGTCGTTTCGGCGGCCTGTGGCAGTGGCAACGTATTTGAACTGAAGGTCGGCGAGTGTTTCGACGACCCCACTGACGCAACGGTGACCGATGTCGAGATGGTCGACTGCGAAGAGGCGCACGACAACGAGGTCTACGCCGTCTTCGACATGCCCGATGGCGACTTTCCCGGCGTCTCCGTGATCGAACAAGCCGCGCTCGATGGATGTTTCGAGGCGTTCGAGCCGTACGTCGGTATCGACTACGGCTCCTCCATCCTCGACTACAGCTGGCTCGTCCCCACGCCCAAGTCCTGGGAAGACGGCGATGACCGCGAGGTGCTCTGCATCGTCTACGACCTCGACCTGAAGAAGCTCACCGGTTCGGTGAAGAACTCCGGTATGTAGCGCCTCGCGCAACCTGCCTGCGAACGCCCTCGGTCCTCCGGACCGGGGGCGTCTTGCTACCTGGGCAAACTCTCGAGGTCTGCCCCGCCGCCGCCACCGATTGGCGGCACCAGGTAGATCTCCGCATCGTCGCTGAGCAGCTGCGTGAGATTGCCATCATCGAGAATGGTGCCATCGATCGCGACGGCGATGTCTGAACGCAGTTCGTCGTTGTCGATGATGCGTCCGATGAGTGCGGGGCACTGTTCCTGGACGGCACGGAGGACGGCGCGGAGGGTGGAGCCCTCCACCTCGAATCGATCGCGGTCGCCCGAGAGCGACCGCAGCGACGCGGGGACGTGGAGGACAGGCACGGTGCGCGCGTCGCTTGTTCGCTACCGCTCGGCGGCTTCTAGCGCGTCGAGGATCACTCGCGGTGATGCAGGCAGGCTGTTGATGCGAACTCCGACGGCGTCATAGATCGCGTTGGCGATCGCGGCCAGCGGTGGCACGATCGGCACCTCGCCGACGCCGCGCACGCCGTAGGGGTGCCCGGGGTTCGGGACCTCAACCAGCACGATGTCGATCATCGGCAGGTCGTTGCTCACCGGCATTCGATAGTCGAGGAA
>JABIST010000409.1 GCA_018700215.1 Dehalococcoidia bacterium
GACCGCTCGACGCAGCGCAAGCTGGTTGACGCGCTGGAGGGTTACGACGGCACGGTGATCTGTGCGAGCCACGATCCGGAGATCCTCGCTCGCGTGGCGACGCGCGTGTTCGAGGTGCGGGACGGCGAATGCCTGGAAATCGAAGAGAAGCGTCGCCTGCCAGCCGGTATCACGTCGTAGAATCGCCGCGTCCGAACAGGAGCGGCGAGGAGACTGATGGCTGACGTGGAACTGTCGCGCACCGATGGCTACGACCCGGCGCGCATCGAAGAACGCATCCGCCGGTTCGAATCGCTTGGGATCCACCGCACTGGCTGGCCGGCTGACGACCAGACCTCGAAGTGGCTAGTCGACGAACTGGCCGCTGCCGGGGTCAGTTCCGAGATCGAGCGATTCCACTTCCCGCGGGTCGAGTACCGCACTGCCTCGATCACCGTCGATGGCAACCGCATTGAGGGCGTCCCGCTCTACGACGCGGGCTTCACTGACTATGGCGGCATCGACGGAGAATTTTGCGACGACACTGACCCGGACATCTTCGGCAAGATCGTCGTCGCCACCTCGGCGGAGCGGGGGCTGCCGGAGTGGAGCGGCTTCGCGATCTCGGACCGGGTGGACGAACTGGCAGAGCAGGGCGCCGTTGGCCTGGTGATTCCGCACGGCGACCGTGACGGGCAGATCACGCTGCGCAACGCGCACCGCATCGAACGTCCGCATGCGCTGCCGGTGCTGCAGATCGCGCCACGCGACAGCCGTCCGCTGAAGTCCGCGCTGGTGATCGGCGGCGAAGGCGTGCTGGAGATCAACGGAGAGCGGCTCCGTTCGAATGCGACCAACGTGATCGCGACGATCGAGGGGGCGGACACGGAGGCGGAGCCGATCGGCATCGTGACCCCGAAGTCTGGCTGGTACGGCTGCGCGGCGGAACGCGGTGGCGGCATCGCGATCTTCCTCGCGCTCGCCGAGAGCCTCGCCGCGCTCGGTACACCGCCGAGGACGATCCACCTGCTTGCCAGCTCCGGTCACGAACTCGACTTCGCGGGCATCCGCGCGTATGCCCGTGTCCACCGCGAGCAGATCACCGGCGCCGCCGCCTGGCTGCACCTGGGTGCGTCGATTGGCGCTCGCGAGGAGCCGCGCCCCGTGACGGCGACCAGCGATGACGCACTGCACCAGCTGACCGCGACTGCGGTTGCGGCCGCCGAGGTGGAGCCAGCACTCGTGCGTGAGCCGGGCCCCTCGATCGGTGGCGAGGCACTGATTATCAGTGAACTAAATACACGTTATGTCTCGTTTCTCGGCGGGCACGCCTACTTCCACTCACCGAGCGATACGGTCGATCAGGCGTTCGATGCCGAGCATGTGGCGCGCTGGGCCGAGGCATCACGAGACGTGCTGACCGGCATGCTCGCGCTGTAGCGACGAACAGGGGACCCCATGGCTGTGACACTGGACTGGCTCGGCTGCGCGACGTTTCGGCTGCAGGTTGATGACTTCGTCATCTTCCTTGATGGCTACATCGATCGCGTCCCTTCGGCACCGCCGGTGGGCATCAGCGCGGCCGAGGTCGATCGTGCGGACGCGATCCTCGTCGGCCACGCTCACTTCGACCATATCGCCGGCGTGGAGGTGATCGCGCGCAACACGGGAGCGCGCGTCGTCTGCTCCACGGAGAGTGCTCGGATGCTGGCAGGCGCGGGCGTGGACGAGCAGCAGCTCTTGCCCTCGCAGGGTGGTGAGCGCCATCGGTTGAGCGATGACATCGTGGTCACCACATACCCCAGCCTGCACTCGTGCGTCTGGGTGGGCGGCGTGTCGGCGGGCGGTGCGGACTCGGTTGCCACGGGGCACCTCGGACTGACTGAGGACGACCGCGCGGCCGTTCGCGCCGAGAACCCGCTGGGCGGTTCGGCACCCGATCCGGAGCTGCTCGCGCAGATGCAACAGCACATCGCCAGTTCGCTGCACAGCGACCACACCGGTGGGGCGCTGGCGTACCTGATCGAGACGCCGTACGGCTCGATCTTCTATCACGACACCTCGGGTTGCTGGACCGGCGTCGTCCGCGATCTGCGGCCGGACTTCGCGATCGTCGCGATGGCGGGACGCGCAAACATTGACGGGGAGCCGATCCAAGGCTCGCTGGCGCAGTACGTGGGACGAATGGCGGATATGCTACGGCCACAACGGATGGTGCTTGGGCACCACGATGATTGGATGCCTCCCGTCACAGGCGACGGCACTTCGGAAGAATCGATGGCGCCGGTGCGAGCTGAACTCGCGCGGATCGCGCCACGCATGGAGCTGCTCGAGGTTGGCTACCTCGAAGGGACGACGATCCTCGACTGATGGAGTCCACCGACACCACTGGCACGCCACACGCTGACCAGGTCCGACGATGAACCCGGTCTGGCTTCAGCTCGGGCTGATTAGCGTGCTGATCGCGATCAACGCGCTCTTCGCCGGGGCTGAGCTGGCGCTGATCACGCTGAACCGCCCCCAGCTCGAACGGATGCGCCGTGCCGGCGGTCGTGCGGCGATCGCTGCTCGACTGGCGGAGGATCCGACGCGCTTCCTGGCGACGATCCAGGTGGGCATCACTTTCGCTGGCTTCCTGGCTTCAGCCGTTGCCGCCGTCAGCCTGGCCAAGCCGTTGATCCCGACCTTCGAAGAGCTGCTGGGCGAGGCCGCGGCGGAACCAGTCGCCGTCTTCCTCGTGACGCTCGCGCTGGCGTTCGCGACGCTGGTCCTGGGTGAACTCGCCCCGAAGCGGATTGCCATGCAGCGGGCCGAGGGCTGGGCCAGCTTCTCTTCGCGGCCGCTGTGGTTGCTCTCGCAGGTGGGACGGCCGGTGGTGTGGCTGCTGTCGTTCGCCACGAACCTCGTGGTTCGGCTGGGCGGCGTGGATCCGAGTGCCGGCCGAGAGCCGATGAGTGCTGACGAGATCCGCGACGTGATCAGCTCGACGGCAGCCCTCGGCGCCTCGCAGCGGCGCGTGATTTCCGGTGCGCTGGAGAGCAGCGAACTGACGGTGCGTGACGTGCTGGTGCCACGCACCGATGTGGTTGCGATCCCGGTGGACGCGACGGTTGCGGAGGGCATCGCGCGGCTGATGGAGGCGCGGCACACTCGCGCGCCCGTCTACCGCAACGACATGGACCACGTGGTTGGCACTGTGCACATCCTGGATCTTGTCGATGCCAGCGGGACGGTGGGTGACCACGCTCGCGAGGTGCCGACGTTCCCGGAGTTCGTCCGCGTGCTCGACGCGCTGCGGCAGATGCAGACGCAGCGCGTTCAGATGGCGATGGTCTCGGATGAGCGCGGCGGCATTGATGGCATGGTCACGGTGGAAGATCTCGTGGAAGAGGTGGTGGGCGAGATCTTCGATGAGTTCGATCCGAAGGTCGCTGCCGTGCGCCACCATGCAGATGGCAGCCTGGAGCTCGAAGGCTCGTTCCCGCTGCACGATCTAAACGAGCTTGGCATCGAGTTAGACATCGAAGGCCCGTTCACGACGGTCGGCGGGTTCCTGATGGAACGCCTCGGACGGGTGCCGGAAGTGGGCGCCACAGTCAGCGAGCGCGAGTGGAGCTTCGAGGTCACGGAGATGCGTGGCGTCGCGGTGCGGACGGTGCGTGTGATCGCCTCGGAAGAGGGTGGGGGGTGAGTGCGAGGCAATTGAGGGTGGTCGAGGGGGCCGAGAACCCGGCAACTGTGCCTGATCGGTTGGCATAGTTCCACTGGGTCTCGCCAGCATTGATGTTCCGACGGAACGTTGCCATACGTTGCCATCTGATCTCGGATGTCGGAGTCACACGATGTGCTCCACGGGGCTGAACCTCTGATTCAAACTCGGCATCTGCAATGGTTTCACCAGCATGGAGATTGCGCAGCACAGCACCGTGGGCACCAAGCTGCTCAGCCGAGATGCCGTGTCCTCTGGCTCAGCGATTTCTCGTGAACACGACCGAGAAGCGGGAGCTGACCGAGCACCTCAAAGTCTTGTAGTTCGGCGACGGACCATGGGCCGCGCACCCGCCGGACTGGGGTGAGCTGCCACCGATCGCACCGTGGGAAGCCCGCGAGGTTGACGGCGGTCGTCGGACGGGAGGTACTCGGGGGACGCCACGCGGACCTGTATGGCACAAGAAACTTCGGCTACGCCGCGTTCGTGACTCTGGAGGAATTCTTCGAGATGGTGGGCATCATCGCCTTTGTGTTCGCGCTCCTCTCCTATCTTCGATCAGAAGTCCACCCCTCGCCGAGCGTGACCGTCTCATTCGGCCGAAGAATGACGAAATGATGAGAGCTTGAAGATCAGGCAGTACACCGTCGAGGTGACGAGCGCTGTATGCATCCCGAGCCCCGATGTGATCCTGGACATGGTGAACAGATAATGCCCACACAGCGACTCCCGCTCCATGAGATGCGCGCCGAGGACGGCCTCACTTATCAGCTCTGGCGCGGGCCAGCAGTGTCTGATGAAGAGGCACGAAAGTGTTTACTCGACGCCCACGAAACCATCAACTCTGAGTTTCGGGCTGGCTCGTATCCCTCGGATGTCACAATGACACCGCCGGCAACGGCCAGAATCGGTGCATATCTGCTAGGGGCCGACCCCCGACAGGGCACGGAGCCAAAGAACCCCAGGGGGTGGAACGTCCACGAAGGATGTCTCCTTGGCCCGTAGCCGGAGAACGATCCAGAAGAGGCGGTAGGCTACCTGACCCCAGTACAAACCCTGTGAAGGATCTCCTCTACGGAGAGGCCCGCGACCAATGGAGTGAGCCCGAGCCCGCCGCCGTGCTGAACAGCGTCCACTCTTTGCGGGACGGATATAGTTAGGTTAGAAACAGAATAAGCCGTCAAAAACCCCGTTCGGGTATGCGGATATTATGGATACTCCTGCACAGTGTATCCTCGGTGCCTGGGCCGAAGTGGCGGAACTGGCAGACGCGACGGTCTCAAAAACCGTTGGAGGCAACTCCATGTGGGTTCGAGTCCCACCTTCGGCACCAACTCAGGTCAGTTGAGAAGGCACGCAGACCTAGAGCTTGCCGTCGAACTCGAAGGCTTCGAGGCGTTCGGTGAGCTTCAGGTTCTCGGTGGCGTCCACGGGGACGTCGATGAGGGCGGGGCGGCCGGCGTTGAATGCGGCCTCTAAGGCTGGCGCGAGTTCTGAGGCGGATTCGACTCGATCCGCTGCCCAGCCGAATGAGCGGGCGTACTGGACGAAATCGGGGTTGCCGAAGTCGATGTGGCTGGCTCGGCCGAACTGGTTGAGCTGCTTCCATTTGATGAGGCCGAAGGTTTCGTCGCGCCAGACGAGAACGACGATGTTTGCGCCCACTCGGACGGCGGTTTCCATCTCTTGCGAGTTCATCAGGAAGCCGCCATCGCCGTTGAGCGCGAGCACGCGACGCTCCGGGAACAGTAGCTTGGCACCGATGGCGCCGGGCAGGGCGATACCCATGCTGGCGAAGCCGTTGGAGATGATGCAGGTGTTGGGCTCCAGGCAGGGATAGAGCCGCGCCGCCCACATCTTGTGGGCGCCGACGTCAGAGATCAGGATGTCGTCCGGGCCCATCGCGGCACGCACATCGTGGAGCACTCGCTGGGGAGTCACGGGGTGGCCGTCCATCAGGCCGGCTTCGGCCTGCTCGGTGAGAATTCGGTCGCGCAACTTCGGCACGATTGCGGGGATGTCTCGCGGCTCGACCATGGAGCTGAGTTCGTCGAGGGTGATTGAGAGGTCGGCGACGATGCCGACGCCGAGCACGTAGAAGGCATCAACCTCGGCTGGCTGACGGTCGATGTGAACGATCGTCTTGTCGGCGTTCGGGTTCCAGCGCTCGGGTGGGTATTCGATCAGGTCGTAGCCGATGGTGACGACGACGTCCGCCTGTGCGATGGCGTACGAGACGTAGTCCTGCGCCTGGAGGCCCACAGAGAGGAGGGCGCGGGGGTCTGTGTAGGGGACGACGCCTTTCGCCATGAAGGTGTTGGCTACGGGCACGTTCGTGGCTTCAACGAAGCGGCGCAGTGCGTCTGAGGCGTGGCCACGGATGACGCCGTTGCCAGCGATGATGACGGGCATCTTTGCGGCGTTGATCAGCTCCGCTGCGCGCTTGAGCTGCGCCATCAGCGGCTCAGCGTCGTACGGCTGCTGTGCGAGCAGCGGTTCGCCCTCCACCTGCAGCTTCGCGACGTCTTCGGGGAAGTCGATGTGGGTTGCGCCGTACTTCTCCGTTTGTGCGACCTTGAATGCCTTGCGCACGACCTCCGGGATGATCTCAGGCGTCACGAGCTGCTGGGAGTATTTGGTGAGCGGATTGAAGAGCGCCACGAGGTCCAGTACTTGATGCGATTCTTTGTGCAGCCGGCTGATTCCGGCCTGGCCAGTCACGGCGACTAGCGGCGCTCGGTCCAACTGCGCGTCGGCGACACCGGTTACGAGGTTGGTTGCGCCGGGTCCGAGCGTGGCCAGACAGACGGAGGCCTTGCCGGTCAGTCGTCCTTGTACATCAGCCATGAAGGCTGCGCCCTGTTCATGCCGCGTCTGTACGAAGCGCAGCGTTGAATCCAGCAGTGCGTCCATCACGTCCAGGTTTTCTTCACCCGGGACACCGAAGACGAACGGTGCAGCTTCGTTCTCCAAGCATCGGACAAACAGTTCGGCGGCTCGCATGCGGGCGCTCCTTGCATCACATGGACGTCACGTCGCTCTAGGTAAGTGTAGTAGGACGTCGCGCACCATCATCGCGCATGGGAGGGTGTGCTAGCAGTAGGGTGGCCCACAGTGCGCTGACGCGGCCATGTGAGAGCAGTTCGCCCATGTTCCCAATTCGCGACCTGAACCCCACCAACATCAGGCCGTACGTGACGGTTGCGTTGATCCTGGTGAACGTGGCGGTCTACTTCCTCTGGCAGCCACAGGGCGACCCGCAGGCGCAGATCGAGTTCGTCTACGCCCATGCGATCATTCCCTGCGAGGCGACCACGTTCGAGCCGCTGACGGTACGTGAGGCGAACTCCGGGCTCTGCACCGATGGCGACCCCGTTCGGGAACAGCTCTTTCCGGGGAAGCAGGTCCTGCTGGCCGGGCTGACATCCATGTTCTTGCACGGCAGCATCGTGCATCTGCTGGGCAACATGTGGATGCTCTGGATTTTCGGAAACAACATCGAAGAGGCGTTCGGGCGAGTGGGCTATCTGGCCACCTATTTGCTCGCCGGGTTAGTAGGCACGGCGGCGTTCGTGGAGTTTCAACCTGAGAGTACGGTCCCACTCGTGGGGGCATCGGGCCCCATTGCCGGAATCCTCGGCGCCTATTTCATCCTCTATTCGAGACGAACCGTGCTTTCGCTGGTTGGCTTTTGGTTACTGCCGCTCCCGGCGTGGATCTTCCTCGGCATCTGGTTCTTCTCGCAGTTCGTCGTAGGCGACGCGAGCATTGCGTGGGAAGCGCACGTCTTCGGCTTCCTGGCAGGCCTGATCGTCGCTGCCATCGGGTTACCCGTGCTCAACGATCGGTCGGGGATGAGGCCGATCTGGGGCCGTGGGCCATGACAGCTGCTGTGCGAGAGGACTCTGGCGAGAAATCTGTCAGAAATCAGACGAACTACTGACGCGGTGCCGCTCGAAACCGTCGATGATTGCGAAGTCGCCAATCACCCGATGGCTCAGCGAAGGACGAACACGTGGCACGTGACTGGGTACTGATCGCTGACGACTCAGAGTTCATGCGGATGAAGCTTGAGCAGATCGTCGACTCGCTGGGTTACGAACCGCTGCCTGCGGCGGATGGCGCCGCGGCGCCCGAGGCGTTCAAGAAGAACAATCCGCCAATCGTGCTGCTTGACGTCGAAATGCCCGAACTGAGCGGCGTGGAGGTCTGCCGCCAGATCCGCGAGCTGAATGCTGAGACCTTCATCATTATGGTCAGCTCCGAGCGTCACGCCGACATTGTCGAAGAGGCAATCGAGGCGGGCGCGAACGATTACGTCTCCAAGCCGTTCACGGCGGACCGTCTCAAGGCCGCGTTTGATCGCCGCTACGACGCGGCCTGACCACACCCCACCCCGCTCGCCTGTGCGCTGGTCTCGCTGGTGCTGAGTTCATCAGAGACTCGTCAGTCACGTCACGCCTCTGCCGAGCTGCCGAGCTGCCGAGCTGCCGAGCTGCCGAGCTGCCGATCCGATGATCTCGTAATCGGGGGCGACGCTCACGTCGGGGGTATCCAGGTGACCGCAGCGGCAGCAGTGCTGTTTGCGGAAGATGTGAAACCGGTAGGACTGAAGCCCGAACACGTGGTGACCGCTCTCGGATTCGAACCGATCTCCGTCACTGATGGAGCGGAAGCCCTGCTGGTGTGCTCCAAGACCCGTCGATCAGTCGTGATCATCGGTACCGCGATGCCGGTGATCGATGGGACCGAGGTTTGCCGTCGGATACGTCAGCGGAGTTCGGAGGCGTTCGTGAATCGTCAGCAAGCGGCGAGACGAACACAACATCCGACGCCTGATGCGACCGATGATCAGGCGAACCCGCTCCCCGTTGGTTTGTCTGATGGAGGATGAACTGTGACTGAGCGCCCCTGGGTATTGATCGCCGAGGACTCCAGCTCGATGCGCCTCAAGCTAGAAAAAATGGTTGAGACGCTGGGGTTCCAGCCGGTGCTTGCCGCTGACGGCGCTGCAGCGATCCAGCAATTTGACGACGTGCACCCATCGATCGTCCTGCTCGACGTCAACATGCCCGGGGTCGACGGGCTGGAGGTCTGCCGGCACATCCGAGCAGCCAGCACCGAGATCCCCGTGATCATGATTACCGCAGATTCACGCCCTGAGATTGTGCGTGATGCGATCGCCGCCGGCGCGAACGACTTTGTCACCAAGCCGTTCACTTCGGAGCGCCTCAAGGCGGCGCTCGATCGGGGACTCAAGGCCGCCTGAGCGCTTCCCACGACCCGCTACGGCTATGACACTGCTGGGGCTGAGGTGCGCTCGATCTGCTGAAGCGCGCGTTCCAGTGCTGCATGCACCGCTTCGGCGACCGGCACTAGCTCTGGAGTGCTGGTCACTTCCGACATGCTCAGCGGATCAAACGCCAGCACCACGCGGTGGTCGCCCAGATCCTGGACCACCACGCTGCAAGGCATCAGCAGCCCGAACCCGCGCCAGATCTCCAGTGCCTGGTAGGCGTAACTGGGGTTGCAGGCACCCAGGATTTTGTAGCGCTCGATTTCAACGCCCAATTTCTGATTCAGCGTCGCCTGCACATCCACCTCGGTCAGGATGCCGAAGCCCTCGGTCGCCAGCGCTTCGCGCACGGCGGTCTCAGCCTGATCGAACTCAAGCGGCGTCTCTATGTGGAACCCCAGCCGACCCTCATCCATCGAATCACCTCTCACTGTCTCGGTTACCCCAGCATCCGACCTCGCATCGGATTTTGCGAGGGACAAACGCCCTGCTGGCAGGGGACCGTCAGGCTCAGCACCGGAGAGGGGCGGGCGGGCCCCGACCAGCGAGGCAGGCTGACATACGATGTAGGGACTAAAGTCACATGACCTCCGGACGTTGCACGTTTGTGCAGCGTGTGACCTGATTCCTACGCTAGATCGATGAATAGTGGTCCCGCCGCCATTGCTGAACGGATCCAGCCGATCCTGCTGGAGATCGCCGAGCTTGCGCCCCTGGAGCAGGTGGCGGAGCGGCTGGCTGCGGCCGCGCTTGAACTCACCTCGGCGCGCTATGCGGCGATCGGGATGTATGGCGACAACGGTCGGCTGGTTCGCTTCATCACGCAGGGACTCGACCCCGGCGCGCTCGCACGTCTGGGGCAACCGCCGGTGGGGGTCGGGCTGCTGGGTGAGTTTCAGAGTCGCACCGAGGCGATTCGTATCTCGTCAGTAGCGGACTATCCCCGCCACCACGGTATCCCGGTGGGCCACCCGGATATGGGCCCGTTCTTGGGCGTTCCTGTTCGTCGAGGTGATACTGCTCTCGGTGCATTTTATGTCACGAGAGAGCCGGGTGGGGTACAGTTCACCGAGGAAGACGAACGCCGCCTGGAGGCACTTGCCCCGTATGCCGCAATGGCGATGAGCAATGCCAGTATTCACGAACGGGAGTTGCGCCGCACCGAGTGTGCCTCCGAGATCATCCGCGCCGCCGCCGAGCTACAGACGATTGAGACGGACCGCGCCTGCGCGAGCGCGCTTGATCGCGCTCTGGAGCGACTGTTTCCAGACAACGAGCACGTGGTACTGCTGTGGCCAGAAGAAGCCACGAATCTGGATGGTCACCTGCGACTCCCGGCCGAATCGTCACTTGGCGAGCGACTGATCGAGATGTCCGACGAGCTATCCCACGGCGAGCACTGGTTCGATGATTTGCTCCCGGATCAGAAGGTGTTCGCATACATCGGCGGCGCCGATGAGACCGCGCTGATCGCCCTCTCCTGCGACCGCGACACGCCGCTGGACGAGGCGGATCGAGTGGCGCTGGTCCAACTGACCGATGTGGGCGCAATCGGCCTCTCCAGCGTGCGACGTCGAGCCGCGGTGATGGCGCTGGAGCGCTATCGGACGCGCGATGCGATCGCCCGCGACCTACACGACGACTTAATCCAGTCGATCTACTCGATCGGTCTTGGCTTGCAGACCCGGCGTGACGACCCGGATGCCCTGGGCGTGGCGCTTGATCGTGCGTTGCACGAACTGAACGAGGTGATTCGAGACCTGCGCGCCTACATCCACCAGCTTGAACAGGGCACTGAGGGTCTGAGCAGCACCGGGCTGCTGACAACGCGAATCGGCGGGCTGCTGCAGCGGGATACACCCACCCGCTGGTTCCGTCAGGTCGACCT
Source organism: Dehalococcoidia bacterium (assembly GCA_018700215.1). Lineage (GTDB taxonomy): Bacteria > Chloroflexota > Dehalococcoidia > UBA2979 > UBA2979 > JABIST01. The sequence goes on from JABIST010000409.1 coordinate 10,873, forward strand.
AGGGGACACGGCACTTGGTGCGCACCGCGAACGGCAGCTCTATCTCATTGTCCGTGAAGCGGTCTCCAACGTGCACCGCCATGCGCAAGCGGACCGCGGCTCACTGATCCTGGAGCAAGAGAATCAACAAGTTCAACTAGAGATTAGCGACAACGGTATCGGCTTCGACCGCGATTCCGTTTCCGATCTGTCAGTGGGGCTGCGCAGTATGGAACAGCGGGTGGCCGACATCGGCGGCTCGATGATCATCGAGAGCGTGATCGGACAGGGCACGACACTGCGCGCTACGTTCCCGGTCGATGCGGAGGAAGACTGATGATTGAGCACCAGATACGCGTCTTGCTGGTTGACGATCATGAGATCGTGCGCCGCGGCCTGAAGACGGTCCTGGAGGACAACGGCAGCCTGGTGGTGGTGGGGGAAGCCGGAACGGTGAAACAGGGTGTGATTGAGGCGCTGCGCTTGAAACCGGATGTGACGGTGATGGACCTGCGGCTCCCAGACGGCTCCGGCGTGGAAGCCTGCCGCCAGATCCGCGCGGAGGCACCGGACAGCAAGGTGGTGATCCTCACCTCGTACGCGGACGAGGATGCCCTCTATTCCGCGGTGATGGCGGGGGCGGCCGGCTACATTCTGAAGGACCTGGACGCTGGCAAGCTACGAGACGCGCTGGTCACAGTTGCCGAGGGCGGCTCGCTGCTGGATCCGAAGATGACGACGACCGTTCTGGAGCGCCTGCGCCGCGGTGCCACCCAGCATCCCGCAGACGATCCGTTCTCCACGCTCACGCCCCAGGAAGATCGCATTCTGGCGCTGATTGGCGATGGGCTGACCAACCGCGAGATTGCGGAACAGCTGTCATTGAGCGAGAAGACGATCAAGAACTACGTCTCACAGATCTACGCGAAGCTTCACGTGGAACGCCGCTCGCAGGCAGCACGTCTGGCCACGGAGCGTCGGATCCGCCGAGAGCAGATGTAGGCAACGAATTCATGGGCGTC
>JABIST010000411.1 GCA_018700215.1 Dehalococcoidia bacterium
CCTCGTTGCCCTTCAGCAAGGCGTAGGTGTCGTTGTAGGTGGTGCAGGGCGACTGCACGTGGACGATGGAGAAGCCCGGGTAGTCCATGGCCTGGCCGATGATCGTCTGCAGTGCCTTCACCTGTGTGGAGAGCGTGGAGGCGATGAAGGAGACACCAGCGGCGAGGTAGGTCTCGAGCGGGTGACTCGGGTCGTCCAACTTGCCGTATGGCGTGGTGGAGGTGACGACTTCCAGCTCCGTGGTGGGCGACGCCTGGCCCTTGGTCAGGCCGTAGACACCGTTGTCCATGACGACAGCGGTGATGTCCAGGTTGCGCTTCGCCTGGGGGCCGATGTGCTCTCCGCCGATGCTGAGGAAGTCTCCATCGCCAGAGACCACGACCACGTTGAGGTCAGAGCGGTTGGACTTGAGCCCGTAGGCGATTCCAAGAGCGCGGCCGTGGATCCCGTGGATCCCGAACGGCTGCGGGCCCTCTTGCAGGTGGACGAGGTTTCCGGAGCAGCCGATGCCGGCGACGATCACGGAGTTCTCGACCGACTCTGAACGCGCTGCGCTGCGATCGACCAGCGCACCCTCGAGGGCGCGCTTTACGCCGAAGTCACCACAGCCGGGGCACCACTTGAAGTCGTAGTCAGGGTTTCGCTTGCTCATACTGCAGCCAACTTCCCAGCGTGCGTACGGATTGCGTCCGCCAAGCGCTGTTTGAGGTCCTGTTCCTTGAACGGCAATCCTGTGTACTGCGTGATCGACTGAGCGTTGATGCCCTTCGAACGCAGAATCTGGCCGAGCTGACCGAGGTAGCTGAGTTCGGGGATGAGCACCAGCTCCTTCTGCCGGAGCTCTTCGACGAGCGCCGCCGGCATGGGGTTGATGTACATGGTGTAGTACCAGCCGAGGTCCACACCCTCTGCAACCAGTTCACGATAGGCAGCGAGCGTGGGGCCCTTTGAGCTGCCCCACGGGAGGACGGCTACTGAGGCGCTGGTCTGCTCTGATTCGTAGCTGCCATCCGTCAGCAGTTCAAGCTTCTTGAAGCGACGCTCAGTCATCTGCACGTGGACGTCTGGCAGGTGCGTGGTGTCGCCCTGTTCGTCATGCTCGGAGCCGTTGGCGACGTAGGCGCCCGGTCCGCCGGGTACGGGGAACGGGGAGACGCCGTCGCCGGAGTAGCGTTCGTTGCCAGTGGAGCCGTCAGAGACGGTGCGCTTTTCGGCACGGACCTTGCTGAGGTCAGGCTTGATGATGTCTTGCTGGCGCTCGGCGATGGAGGTCTCGGAGAGCAGAATCACCGGCCCCTGGTAGCGCTCTGCCCAGTTCACGGCATCGATCGCGCCCCAGAAGGCTTCCTCGATGGTGCCCGGTGCGATCACAGGGATGCTCATGTCGCCGTGGCCGGGGTTGATTGCGATGATCAGGTCGGACTGTTCCGTCTTCGTCGGGAGGCCGGTGGCCGGACCACCACGCTGGACGTTGGTAACGACCAGAGGAATCTCCGCCATCCAGGCGAGGCCGAGGCCTTCGCCCATGAGGCTGAGGCCCGGACCGGAAGTGGAGGTCATGACCTTCTTGCCGGAGTAGCCGGCGCCGACCAGAGCGGCGATCGACTCGATCTCCGAGCTGGACTGGCCAACGAACTTGTCTGGACCGTGGAGGTTGGCCTCCATGAAGACGAGCATGGTGGTGGCCGGTGAGATCGGGTAGCCGATGAAGGAATCGAGATCCGCGGCGATCGCGCCCAGGCAGGCGGCCTCGAAGCCCTTGATCAGGATCCGCTCGCCCTCAAGCGTTGGTGCGTCATCGAGCGACTCGAGGGACATGCCCCTGGCGGCAGCGGCTTCGGCGCCCATGTGCAGGGCCTTGATGTTGCCCTCGATGATCGCCGCGTCGCCGGGACGGCCACGGGTGAAGCGCTCGGTCACGAACTGCTCAAGGTAGGGGAGCGGGAACTTGGCAAGTTCCGCGACGGCGCCGATGACGATCATGTTCGCGGCACGGGGGTTTCCGGCTTCGCGCGCCATCTGATCGGCAGGTAGCCCGATGGCCCGTGGATCGTCGAGTTCGAACTCTTCGGAGTTGTAGACGACGAACCCACCAGCGCTCAGTTCCTCGACGTTGTGGTCGTAGGCGTACTGGTTGAGGGCGACGAGGACGTCCAGCTCATCACCGGAGGAAAGTACTTCCTCGGTGGAGATGCGTGCCTGGCCCCAGGCGGGACCGCCCTTAATCTGTGATGGGAAGGTGGAGAACGTGAGTACGTGGTACCCCACGGCAGCAGCGGCGGCGGCGAGGATTTCAGATCCGCCAACCACCCCCTGTCCGCCTTCTCCAGCAAAACGAACGACAAGATTCTTACTCATAGCGCTGGCCTTTGCGGACATCCTTGCCGGGCAGCCAGTGCGGGACGATGAGCGCTGAGCCACCGGTTGAGGCGACCAAACACTCGCGTACGTCCCACGTCCACCTGCTCAGGCGGCGACTCGTGTGCCTCCGCTGTGACGGGTTTACCAATTGGCAAACCAACCTCAGCAGAATTGGCGTAGATTATCCGCCCTGTGCGTAGCTACGCTCAACGCATCGAACGAATATCGACAAAGTTAGCATCGGCACGAGTGGGGATTCGCGCCAGTGTGGCGGTCCGTGAATGATATTGCCGGTGGTGACGAAGTGGAGTTGATGATGGTCAAGGCGTTCGTGTTGATTGTGACGGATCCTGGCGCGACGCGGCGAGTGGCGACCGCGCTCAAGGCGATTGATCACGTGACCGACGTTCACGAGGTGATGGGGCCATACGACATTGTGGTGGAACTGGAGGCGCCGCAACTCCCAGACATTCCGCCGATTCTGTCTGAGCACATCCGAACGATGGACGGCATCCAGTCCACCACCTCGTTGGTGGCGTTCCCGGTCTGAACTGAACTTGCTAGCCGCCTGCCGTGCGGGCGGACGCCTGGGCAGCGACGCTGGGCAGCGTGCGGAGCTCGGAAGAGAGCACGAAGAGCAGCAGCGCAAAGCCAGTGACAGAGAGGCCGCCGATGGCGACGGTCATTGGGATACCGATGACCTCGGCGGCGACGCCCGCGAAGAAGCCGCCGACGGAGGCGAGGAACCAGGTCATGGACCAGATGCCCATGACGCGGCCGCGCAGTTCGTCGGGCACCTCCATCTGCAGGGCGGTCATGCCGACGTTAAGGTAGATCCCGGACGAGATGCCGGCAGCGAATAGCGCCGCCATGGAGAGCGGCATGAACTTGCTGGCAGCAAACAAGGCGACGCAGATTCCGAACGACGCCGCGCCGCCGATAATCACGAAGCCGCGATGGCGCCCGGCTCCAATCTTGATGATCGACAGCGTCCCGAGAATGGCGCCGACGCCCGCTGCTCCTTCGAGCAGTCCAAAGCCGGGGCCGCCGACTTCGAGAATGTCGGTAGCGAAGTAGACCAGCAGCACCTGGTAGGAGCCGCCAAAGACCGAGGTAAAGAACGACAGCCCGATCACGGCCAGAAAGAGCCGATTCCCGAAGATGAAGTGCACGCCCTCCATCACACCGCCTCCGCCTGCACGTGGATTGAACGTGCGGGGTTTCGGCTTCAGGAGGAACAACAGGACGGAGGCGACCGCGTAGCCAACCGTTGTGACGAAGAAGGCCTGACCAATCCCGATTACCGCGATCACGACGCCGGCGATGGCGGGGCCAATGATCCGCATGCTGTTCCAGACCATGCCGTTGAGCGCGACCGCACTGGCAATCGCTCGCATGTCGATTAGCTGGGGCAAGATCGCTTGCTGCGCCGGGGCAACCAGCGCGGACAGGGCACCGGTGACGACCGACCAGACGACGACCATCCAGAGTTCGACCAGGTCAGTGGTCACCAGCAGTGCCAGCAGGAGATAGGCGATCCCGCTGAGGGTATTACTGAGGATGATCATTCGTCGGTTGTCGAAGCGGTCGGCGAGGCTCCCCGCGGGAAGGCTGAGAATGATGGTGGGGAGCGCGGTACTGAGAGCCACGATGCCAACCCACCCGGGAGTCAGCCCCAGTTCGACTTTCAGCAGCCAGGGGATACCGATAATGCGGAATTGGAGCGCGAAGACGCGCACAACTGAGGCCACCCAGAAGCGTCGGAAGTTTGCGTAGCCGAAGGCGCCCCAGCGGGGGAGCGGCTCCTGGTTACTTTCGTCGCCCTGTGGCGTCGCCCCTCGCCAGCTGGCCAATCGGTACTCCTCGCTGCGTGGTCGCCTCGGTGGTCGTGACGGCTCGGACAGACTACAGCAGCGCACGCACAGACTCTCGTTCGGCTCGGAGTAGGGCGGCGGAGACCATGTAGTTACATAACGTGGCGTTCAGATCATAAGCATTGCGACTGGACGTAACTCGATCGAGGGGCTGTCGACGCAGCACTGGCGGGAGTTCTACAGTCGAATCTGAGCAAGGGGGGGCGTATGGCGACGCTGTTTGGTCGCGAAATCGATCTGCTGTGCCTCGATATGGACGACACGCTGATCGCGACCGAGGCAGGCGCTCCTCGGCGGTTTGAGGATGCGGCGCGGGTGATTCGTCGGATTCGGCCGGAGATCGAGCCTGGGGCGATTGTGGCGGCGGCTACGCAGGGGCTGGCGGTGGATCCGAATCGCGGGCGCCTCGTGAACTTCCTGAGCGACCTCGGAATATCCGACGCCGACGAAGTGCAGGCGGTGCGTGACGCCTACTTCGAATCGATGCCCGGGGGCACGGAGCTGTTCGAGGGCGTGCATGAGGTGCTGGCGACGCTGCGCGAGCGGTTTCGGCTGGCGATTATCACCAACGGCTCATCCGATTTGCAGCGGCAGAAGGTGGCGCACTTCGACCTCGATCACCGTGTCGACTGGATCGTCGTATCGGGCGAACTGGGCGTGGACAAGCCGGATCCGGCGATCTTCGAGCACGTGCTGGGGCTTGCCGGCGTGGAGGCCGGGCGTGCCGCACACGTCGGCGATTCGCTGACGAGTGATGTGGCGGGGGCGAATCGGTCAGGGCTGCTGCCGATCTGGGTAGAGACGCACTTTCCTCGAGACCACGGGGACGGGGCCGAGTTCACGCCGGCGGCGACGATCCAGCATGTGCGCGAACTGCTGGATGCCTGAGAGAATCCGCGCGTAGCTGGCGAGCAACGATTTGAGCGAAGGAGTACCGAAGTGGCAGTCACCCTGGAAGCCGGCGATCGAGCGCCTTCGTTCACGTTGAAGGACCAGGACGGGAAGACGCACAAGCTGGCGGACTACAAAGGCCAGACGGTGGTGCTGTACTTCTACCCTCGGGATGACACGCCGGGATGTACGAAAGAGGCGTGCTCGTTCCGCGACGAGATGAGCGGCATCGAGGCCGAGGGTGCGGTCGTCCTCGGAGTGTCGAACGACGACGCAGAGTCGCATCGGAAGTTTCGAGCGAAGTACGAGCTGCCGTTTCCGCTGCTGGTGGACGGGGACACGAAGGTATCGACGCGGTACGGGGCGTGGGGCGAGAAGAACAATTACGGAAAGATCATCGTGGGGATGATTCGGTCGACGTTCGTGATCGGGCCGGATGGGAAGCTGCTGAAGGTGTGGAAGCGCGCTCGAGCGGCGGACCACGGGGTGGCGGTACTGAAGTCGCTGCGGGAACTCAGCGCGTAACAGCGGATCCGAACACCTCGAAGGCGTTGCCCCCTCGAGCGGGTAGGGCAACGCCTTTTCTTGTCATAATGCTACGCAGCGTCCACGTACTCAGCGACCGCGCGGCCTCCGCAGACGGAGCAGCTCAATCCTCGATCGGACTGCACCGCGTGTGCCGGTAGCTCGCCGAACTCTGGCGTGACCAGGTGGATGTCGGCACGGCCGTGGGTGCTCGGGTGCGACTCGAAGTCGCCGAGGTAGCGTGCGCATGTAAAGCAGCGCAGTTCGCCTCGTAGCCTCAGTGCTGGGGTGACCATTGGGTATTGTCCTCTCTGTAATACCCCGGTGGGGTACCTAAAGCGTATACCCCTCGGGGGTACGTATTCAAGTATCCCAGGTCACCAACATCGTCCACTTCTGGCCCACTTTCCGCCGATGGCTGTAGGCGGATTCGCGAGCTTCGATCGCTCATGGACATAATCTCTGTGAGAAAACTGTCACCTCTCACAACGGTAGGTAATCGGCGAACTGCGCGCTCTCGGATGCTGGCCGGTGCGCGCCCGGGAACCGAAGTTGAGCAGGCCTCGGGAGATTGCGGGTGCGAGCGTGGGTGCGGATATGCGAACCGTGCGCGCGGCGAGTTCGTCGCGGGCGGCGCTGAGGCACTGAGGCGCTGAGAGCCTCACTCGAGCCCAGGCAGCTCGAGTGAGGTCGAAATGTAAGAACCTCTGACATTGGATGCGGGCCACTCCCCCAGGCCGGCAAGGTTCGTCGCTGTTGTACGTCGCACTATTCTTGTTATGTATGACTATGGAGCATGTGGCTGGTGTCCCCGCTCACATCGGGGATCCAGTGGACGCGTGCTAGACTGCTGTTCAGTACGTTTGCCCCATCACCACACGCATGCCATCCACTCATCGATTGGCACACCGGGGATCCTCACTGCATGACTCTTGAACCAACTGAGCCGACGACGTCTGGCTCCGACTCGACCACCGTCCGCAACATTCTGCTTGGCATCATCGCCACATTGATCGGTGTATTGCTGATCGCTACGGGGTTCCTCGGGCGAATCATCACGGAGCCAGAGGCGACGGTGGTGCCAGCAGCACCTGACGCGAGCGGGACCACGACCAGCGACGGTTCGAGGCCGGCAGCGAGTTCGGATGCTGATTTCCTGATTCTGGACGAGATTCTGCAGATCTTCAAAGAGGATTATGTTGAGCCGGACCGGATCAACGACGAGTACATGCACGCCGCCGCGATCAACGGGATGTTCGAGGCGCTCGATGACTCGCACTCGACGTACATCGACCCGCAGACCTATTCGATGTCGCGGGACGACTTCTCTGGCGCGTTCCAGGGCATCGGTGCAACGGTGGACAAGCTGCCGGACTCGGATTTCATCATCATCGTGCGTCCGCTGCCGGAGACGCCGGCAGAAGCGGCCGGTGTGCTGGCGGGCGACTTAATCCTGGAGGTTGACGGCGAGTCGGCCGAGGGCTGGAGCGTCCAGGAAGGCGTGATTCGGATCCGCGGGCCACAGGGGTCGCCAGTGGATCTGAAGGTTCGTCACTCGGACGGCAGCGAAGAGTTAATCACGATCATCCGCGACGAGATTCACATCGATTCGGTTTCGACGTTTGCCCCGGGCGGTGGGGGCAAGCTGCTGGATTCCGAGGGCGAAGAGGCGACTGATATCGCCTACATTCACATCCTCTCGTTCACGCGTCGTACACCGGACGAATTGCAGGTCGCAATCGACGCGGCTGAGGAGCGCGGAGCTGCGGGAATTCTGCTGGATGTCCGCAGTAACCCCGGCGGCCTGCTGGTGGAGACGACTCAGATTGCCGACATGTTCCTGGATGACGGAGTAATCGTCACCGAGGTGGACCGCGACGGTAATGAGCAGACGGCTTCGGCGCGGCCCGGTCAGTCGACGCTGCTCCCGATCGTGGTGCTGCAGGACGAATTCTCGGCCTCTGGGTCAGAGCTGCTGGCCGCTGCGCTCCAGGAGAACGGCCGCGCGACGATCATCGGTACCCCCTCATTTGGCAAAGGCACGGTGAACCATGTGCGGGAGCTGTCGAATGGTGGCGCGGTCTACATCTCGATCGCGCGCTGGCTGACGCCGGATCGCAACCTGATCGAAGGCCTGGGTGTCACCCCTGACATCATTGTGGAGTTCACCATCGAGGACATCGAGGCTGGGCGCGATGTGCAGGCTGAGCGAGCGGTGGATGTACTGCGCGATCTGGCGAGCCAATCGAGCGTTGCCACGGCACCGTAGCAGCGTAGCCAGAGTCCCTACTGCCCTACTGCGTGCGCGGCGCGCTACCCTAGAAGCCTCGAAGACAAGGGCTCGCGGTCCGTTCGTGACGTTATGTCATGCAACCAGTTCTGCTTGCCCCCTGCCAGGGTGTGAGTGATGGCCGGCAAGACGAAGACGGTGAAGGAAGCGAAGGGCGCCACGCTCGCCCTGCATCGTCGTGCTCGCTTCGACTATGAGGTGCTGGCGCGCTACGACGCGGGCCTGATGCTGCTGGGTACCGAGGTGAAATCGATCCGCGAGGGCAAGGCGAGCCTGGCCGAGGGATATTGCCGCTTTCAAGGCGACGAATTATGGCTGTATAATGTTCACATCGCCCCATACGGGCCCGCACGCGAGAACCACGAACCGACCCGGCCTCGCAAACTGCTCCTTCACCGTCGAGAGCTGGAACGACTCCGGCAGGCGATGAATGAGCAGCCCCGGACGACCGTGATTCCGCTGCGGATGTACCTTTACAACGGACTGATCAAGGTCGAAATCGGGCTTGGACGTGGTCGCCGGCAGTATGACAAGCGGCAGGCGATCAAGAAGCGCGAGACCGACCGAGATATGCAACGCGCGGTTCGGCATGCGCAGCGCTGAGGGGTTTGCTCTCTGGCTGGTGCGGTCGATGATCGCGTGAATGTCCGTTGTATCGCGCCCTGACTGGGTCGAACCACATTATGGGGACGACAGGAATCGACAGGTGCGGTCGGACTTGGATTGCGGGTCGAGGCGTCACCACCCTCGTTAATCAGGTGGCAAAAGGTAATTGGCGAATCTGAACTCGCCCTCGCTGCTTAATTAAGTAGCGACGTGACACACGGTCTCCTCCCGACGGATCGTGATGCCGCGACATTTTGTTCGGGATGCTTCGCGGCCGTGCGCCTCAGGCGGACGCGATTAAGATCACTGTGGCTGGCTGGCAACGCCCTACGTCAACGGCGGGGCGCCGGCGAGATTAAACGCCGTAGGCTACACCCGTAGTAGATTCTTGCCGCACGTACTCTGGACGGGGAGTTCGATTCTCCCCCGTCTCCACCAACTCCAACATTTGCCCTGCCGGGGAG
>JABIST010000454.1 GCA_018700215.1 Dehalococcoidia bacterium
CGTAATCCCGTCCGAGGTCAGCGACATCAGACTCGACTCGTTGTGCGGCAACATCGCCGCAATCGAGGTGATGTTCACGCCCGCCAGCCGCGCCGGAATCAGGTACTCCGCGTAAGAGATCCCGAACTGCGCCTGACCCTCGGCCAGGATCGCCTCCACCCCAGCAGCGGCCGGCTCAACGATCTGCAGGTCGATGCCCGCCTCCTCGTACCAACCCTGCTCTAGCGCCACGTAGATCCCCGCGTGGTTCGTGTTCGGCGTCCAGTCGAGCATCAGCGTCGCCGACTGCAGCTCTTCGTCGTCACCGCCACACCCCGCGAACAGCAGCGTGCCCAGCAGCACCAATCCCGCAACCACCGAGGACCAGCGCCCCCATCGTGTTCGACTCATCTCAATTCCCTCCTGTGTTCGCGCCGTACCGACGCCAAGGCATCGCGAGACGCGCGAGTAGCTGCACGCTCACGAAGAGCGCGATGCTGACCAGCGCGATCACCACAACCGCCATGAATATTTGATCTGTCCTGAATGCTCGTTGCGAACGAGTGATGAAGAGTCCCAGCCCGGAACTCGCCCCCATCCACTCCGCGATCACCGCGCCGATGACGGCGTACGCCGCCCCGATCTGCAGCCCCGCGAAGAACGACGGCACCGCCGAGGGCACCAGCACCGTCCGCAATACCTGCCAACGACTCGCCCCCATGCTGCGAACCAGCGCGATCATCTCTCGGTCGGCGTTCATCAACCCCTCGGCGGTGTTCACGGCGATCGGGAAGAAGCCAATCAGCACCACAATCAGCACCTTCGGCATCAGCCCGAAGCCGAACCAGACCGCCAGCAGCGGCGCCAGCACCAGCACCGGGATGTTCTGGCTTACCACCAGCACCGGGTACAGCACCCGACGTGCCAGCGGCAGGCTCGCGATCAGCGCCGCCAGCCCCACGCCCAGCACGATCGCGAAGAACAGCCCCAGTAGCGCCTCGCTCAGCGTCGTCTGGATGTGTGCCGGCAGCACCCCGCGCTGATCGAGGAAGGCCGTCCACACCTGGCTCGGTGGCGGCATCAGATAGTCGGCAACGTCCCGCGCGCGGACCGTCCACTCCCACACCGCGACGAGCACCACGAGGAACAGCGCCGCTGGCGAGTACTGCCGCATCTGCTCCGCCACGCCGGCCATCGAGCTACGCACGGAACTTGCCCGTCAGCGACTCGATCGTCGAGGGCTCGCGACCCGGTGCCGCCTCAGCCAGCTTGATCACGCTGACCACGCTCTCGGCGCCCGCGTTCACAGCCGCCTCATGCACCGCGCGCAACAGCGCCCAGATCTCGTCGGGCGTCCCCTCAACCGTGGTCCCCAGCGCGTCAACCTCGTAGGTCAGCCCGCAGCCCTCGACCACCGCGATCGCGGGTTCGATGTGGGCGTACTTGTTGTCAGCGTTCCCGGTCGGGTTCGGCAAACATTGAATCTCGGCGATCATCCGCCACCTCCGCAGCATGCACGGATGCACCGCGAAGGAACGCGTCGGAGATGCGAGATCGGAATGAGGTACAGGACGGCGCAGGCCTGAAGGGCCCCCACATGTTCGTCATTACCGCTTCCCTACGCTCGGATTACCGAGATCAGGTTCCTGGGGTCGTCCTTCTGGACTCTCAGCCTTGCGGCTCCCCCAGCGGTACATCACGCAAACGTGATGTGATGCCCCGAGCCTACGAACCGACCACGCACGAAGTCAATCTCACTGCACTTCCCGCAGACACGAAAACGGCCACCCCCCGCACCGCAGGAGCTGGCCGCTCGTTCTTCCGAGCTGCTTCGGCAGGAGCTGCTACTCCTCCACGGTCACCGGCGGCGCGTAGAACGCCACGTAGTCACGGATGTTTTCCGCCGCCTCTTTCGGGTCCGGGTAGTACCACGCCGCGTTGCGGAACGTCTCACCGTCCACCACCACGTCGTAGTACGAAGCCAGCCCCTTCCAGGGGCAGTTCGTCTTGCTCGGGCTGTCCGTAAACAGCTCCGTCTTCACCGAGCTCCGTGGAAAGTAGATGTTCCCCTCAACGGTCTCGAACTCATCGGACTCAGCCACAACCTGCCCATTCACGATCGCCTTCGGCATCTCGCCTCCCATCCTCACCCGCGCGGTACTCCCCGCATCACCACAACTTCGCGCGCTCTCGCGCATCGCAGCACCTTCGCGCGACGAACCGCGCTCTCGCGAGTCACTATCGTGCATGCAGCATCACGATCGCAACGTGATCCCGCCCACCAGCCGCCGAGGCGTATCAGCCCCCAGCTACCGCGCCGCCAACTCCGCGCGCCATTCCTGGTAGTCCGGCACCGTCTCCCCCACCACATAGAGGAAGTAGTAGCTCCCAAAGTCGCCCATGAACTTGAA
>JABIST010000413.1 GCA_018700215.1 Dehalococcoidia bacterium
CCGGTGACGGAGCTGCGTGCGGGGATCATCGTGGGGCCGGGTTCGGCGGCGTTCGAGGTGATTCGGGATCTGGTGAACCACCTGCGGGTGATGGTGACACCGCGCTGGGTGCGCTCTCGGACGCAGCCGATCGGGCTCGATGATCTGCTGGCATACCTGGTGGGGGTGATCGGTCGTGAGGAGGCGGCGGGCGAGATCTACGATGTGGCGGGCGCGGAGACGCTGACCTATCAGGAGGTGATGCGAGGGTACGCGCGGGTGGTGGGGCGTCGGATGCTGATCATTCCGGTGCCGGTGCTGACGCCGCGGCTGTCTTCGTACTGGCTGGACCTGGTGACGGCGGTTCCGAGCAGCGTGGCGCGACCGTTGATCGAGGGTCTGAAGCTGGATTTGCTGGCGGACGACCGGGCGATCCGGGAGTTGCTTCCAATCCCGCTGCACGACTATCGGGAGGCGGTGGAGGCGGCGATTGAGGGGGAGCGTGCCGCGAACCTCAGCGGGCACTGGGCAGAGGCGGCGCTGCCGTACCCGGGGTTTGGCGACGACGCTTCGTTCTACTCGAAGCATGAGCGGGCCTCGGAGGTGGCGCTGGTGCCGGCGGCGGATCTGTGGCTCGATCTGGTGCGGATTGGCGGCGAGAACGGGTGGTATGCGTACCCGACGCTGTGGAAGCTGCGCGGATTGCTCGATCGGTTGGTTGGCGGGGTGGGGATGCGCCGGCGGCGTCGTGATCCGAACGAGCTGCGGGTGGGGGATGTGCTCGACTTCTGGCGGGTGGTGCAGGTGGAGCCGGGGCGACGGTTGACGTTGCTGGCGGAGATGAAGCTGCCGGGTCGGGCGGTGTTGGAGTTCCAGGTGGCGGCGCTGGATGAGCAACGCTCACGGCTGACGACCGAGGCGAGGTTCCACCCGGCGGGGACGCTGGGGCTGCTGTACTGGTACTCGCTGGCGCCGGTGCATCCTCCGATCTTCCGCAGGATGACGCGAATGCTGGTGGAGCGTGCTGAAGGGGCGGCGCGCGCGGGGGAGACGGCGGCGAGCTAGATCAGGCGTCGAGGGAGTGGCGGCGGGCGGCGGCGGGGTCCCAGGTGATGCCGAGGCCGGGGGCGGTGGGGAGCGGGATTTCGCCGTGCTCGACGATTTCGGTGCCAGCGACGAGTTCGTCGCGCCAGGGGACGCCGGCGTAGCCGTATTCGAGGGTGAGGAAGTTGCCGAGGACGGCGCTGAGGTGGACGGAGCTGGCGGTGGCGACGGGGCCGGACATGTTGTGGGGTGAGACTTCGACGTCGTAGGCGGCGGCGAGGTGGGCGATTTCTCGGAAGGCGGAGATGCCGCCGATCCATTTCACGTCGGGCATGACGACATCGAGGGCGCGGGCTTCGAAGAGCTGGCGGAAGGGGAGGATGGTGGAGAGCTGCTCGCCGCCAGCCATGCGGGGGGTGATCTGGCGTCGGAGGGCAGCGAACTCTTCGGGGTCGTCGGTGGCGAAGGGCTCTTCGATCCAGAAGAGGTTGTAGGGGCGGAGGCGTTCTGCCATCTGGGCGGCGTCGGGCGGGGTGACGGTCCAGGCCCAGTCGGTGTGGAGGGCGATGTCCGGGCCGATGGCTTCGCGGACGGCTTTGATGCGGGCCTCGGCGAGGTCGCGTTCGTCGTTGGTGAGGGCGGTGCCGCGGTTGGGGGCGACCTCCGGGCCTTGCGGGAAGGGGTAGATCTTGACGCCTTTGAAGCCATCGGCGACGGCGCGGGCGGCGGTTTCGGCAAGGTCTTCGGGGGAGCGGGAGGGGGTGGCCTGGCTGAGGTTGGCGTAGAGCTGGATGCGGTCTCGGACGGCGCCGCCGAGGAGGACGTGGACGGGCTGGCCGACGGCTTTGCCAGCGATGTCCCAGAGGGCTTGCTCGATGCCGGAGACGGCCGCGTAGCGGATGCGGGCGGCGAAGGTGTTGGCGAGGAACTGGCGCCTCGAGGGTTCGATGAGGCCGAGTGGGTCCTTGCCGACGTACCAGGGCTTCATCTCTTCGATGGCGAGCGCGACGGCGTCGTCGAGGCGGCTCTGGCTGCATTCGCCGATGCCGAGGATGCCCTCGTCCGTGTGGACTTCGACGAACATCCAGGTGCGGCGGCCGGTGCCGAGGGCGGCTTTGGCGGCATCGACGACGACGGTCTGGATGTCGGTGATTTGCATCGGGGGCTCGATTCTCTTCGGCGGGTGGGGGCGAGGCGGATGGTAGCGCGGACGGGTGGGGAGTTGGTGGTAGGGGCGTGAGAGAGCGCTGGTGGGCTTAGGGGTTGATGGTTTCGCAGTCGGCGCCGGGGAAGAGGTCGCCGTCGCCGCCGCCGGTGCAGACATCGGCTGCGCCGGGGCCGCCATAGAGAGTGTCTAGCTCGGTACCGCCGGTGATGCCGTCGTCGCCTGCGCCGCCGAGGAGGACGTCAGCTCCGGCGTCGCCGTTGAGGGTGTCGCCAGAGTCGCCGCCGAGGATGCAGTCGGTGCCGCCACCGCCGGTGATCGTGTCGGCCGCGGCGCTGCCCGTGATCAGCTCGCCAGCAGCGCCGCCACCGAAGACGCCGGTGCCGCTGACGACGGCGGTGAGTGTGATGCCGGCGCAAGAGGCGGGCTTGAGGTCTTCGGCGGTGATGGCGCTGCTGACCGTACCGCTGGTGCTACCGGGGACGGTGCTTGTGGCGGCGACACCGGAGAAGGTGCTGGTTGCTCCGAGCAGGAAGAGCGCCGCGAGCAGGAAGAGCGCGACGGCGCGCATGGTCAGGCGGCCTCGGCGAATCGATCGTCGTAGTTCTCGTAGCGAGAGCCGGGGAGGACGTCATCGGCGACGTAGCGGTAGGTGAGATCGCCATCAATGACGAAGTACTGGCCGGAGAGGTCCATCAGCTCTTCTGGCTGGGGGACGGGCTCGTGGCCGGGGGCGTCGACGCCGCCATCGACGATGGAGAGTGCTTCCTGGTCGCCGGCGAGGAAGGCTTCGATGAGGGCTCGGGGGTCACTGCGCAGGGCGCTGTCCGGGAACGGCGTCTGGGAGGTGGTGACGGGCGGCGTTCGGCGGTTGGCGCGGGGCGCGGTGGCAGCGAGGATCGGGAGGTTCTCGCGGTCGGCGATGCGCACGAGGTCAGCGAAGCGGGCGACGCGGAGGACGCGGTTGGTGGCGGGAATGCGGTCTGATTCGACCTCGACGAGCATGTGCTCGTAGCGGGTGCGAATGCGTGCGGGTTCGCCAGCGCGCCAGGTCTGGTAGGTGAAGAGGGAGAGGATGGCGAGTCCGAAGCCGCAGAGCACGAGGATGGTGATAGAGATACGGGGAAAATCGGTGTAGGCGAGTTCCGTGCCGAGGATTGGGATGGTGAGGGTACGGCTGGTGGCGGCGAGCCTGGTGACTGAGCCGAGTTCGGTGAGCTTGAGCTGTCCGACGCGTTCGTCGAACTGGAGCTGGAGATTTGTGAGGCGGAAGCCGATGGGGTGGACGATGCGCTGGTTGAAGGGTTCGCCGGCGAGTTCACCTTCGATGGCGACGGTGGCGATGATGCCGAGTTCGTAGATATCTGAGGTGATGCCGGTGGCGAGTTCGAACTCGTCGATGATGGAGTCGACCTGGGTGAGGTCGAGGGTGCCGTTGAGGGCGACGGAGCTGCCGGCGAAGAGGGTGGTGGGGCGGATGACGATGGTCTCGCGCCAGCCGTTCCCGTGACGGACTTCGGCTACGAGTTCGTAGGCACCGGTGACATTTTCGGCCTCGAAGGCGGATTCGGAGACGACGTTGTATTCGTAGACGATGGGGAGGTCATCGGTGAGTGCGCGGAAGATGGGCTGAGTGACGCCATCGCTGTTGCTGTTGAAGAGGCGTCCGGTGGCTTCTGGGCCGTAGCGGAAGGTGCCGAGGACGCCGACGGGGATGGCTTCCGTGGTGAGCACGGTTGAGCCGCGGAGCTGACCGAGCATGGGTAGCGCGGTGGCGATGAGCATGAGGGCGATGAGGATGCCGAGGAGTTGACCGCCGAAGGTGCCGTAGAAGCTGTACCGACCGAGGTCGATGCCGCCTGGGCCCCGGGGGATGTTGCGCGGGGGCTGTGCTGTCTGGAGCGATCGTTCGAAGGGCGCGGCCGAAGGCATACGCGTTGGAGCGGAGTAGCTACGTGAGGGAGCGGAGCGCACTGGAGCCGCCTGTGCGGCGGGGCGTGGTTGGGCCGCCTGTGCGGTGGGGCGTGGCGTGCCACCCGCCAGGGGTGTCGGGGCTGCCTGGGGTGCGGCGGCCACGGGGGTGTTTGGTGTACGCGGTGAGTTAATCGGGCGCGGCACCTCGTTCGGGCGCTGCGGCTCGTTTTGTTCCACGTCTCGGCGGACGCGGCGCCGTCTTGGGCGGCGGGTGCTGTCGTCGGGGGTGCGCGTCACCATGCCGAGTCCAATCGCGCCGACGATGAGGATGACAGCGTTGCGTGGTGACTGGAGTGCGCGGAGAACGGAGCCGGCGCCGCCGATGGTGCCGACGTTTGCGCCGATGACCTCATCACGGGTTGGCTGATGGCGGTCCGCGATGTTTCGGTTGTCGCCCTTGACGACGAAGCTGGCACCGAGTTCTTCAGCGATGCGATGGACGACGACGCCGAGTTCCGGATGGCGATAGGCGACGATCTGCCCAACATCGTAATCCGGGGCGCGGCGGAGTAGGACGATGTCGCCATCATCGACCGCGGGTGACATGGAGTCGCCGGTGATGAGGACGTAGCTGAATGGTCCGCCGAGCGAGGCAGGTGTGAAGAGGAGCCAGAGCAGGAGCGCGAATGCGAGTAGTGCGCCGGCCGCGATGCTGGTGTGTATGGGGTTCTTATGTGCTGGCCCCGAGGCGTTGCGTTGTCGCATGACTTCACCACCCCGACTACTGTTCCGCGATGATGGCGGTCAGGTTGTCAGCCAGGACCACGGTGAGCTGGACGGCGGTGTTGGGGTTGGCGGCGGTGGTGTCGCAACTGATGTTGTGTGCGGGGGCAACGCCGCCGACGCGGGTGCAGGAGTACCAGTTGCCGCTGCCGTTATCGAATTCCACGTAGGTGGTGAGTCCGGTGTTCACGGCGTCGCCGTTGGCGGCGGTGGCGGTGAAGGTGGCGGTGAGGATGTTGGTTGGGTTGGTTGCATCAAGGTTGTAGGCGACGTTGGTGAGGGCGAATCCGGAGATGGCAGAGGCACCTTCACCGGCGGAAGTTGCGGGGACCGTGTTCGCGGCAGTAAACGCCGCTCCTCCCACCGCGAAGATGGCAAGTGCAGTCACCAACTGAAGTGGTCCACGACGCAGCGCTCTGCGCATGCAGTCTCCTCTGAGGCCTTCTCACTCGCGGCGGTACCACGTCTGGATCACCCGAGTCCCGTACATGCTCGCCTCGATTGGTGATTGGCGGCGTCGGGGAATCCCCTTGGGAGCGGTCTTGTGACCCTAATCGACTCTGGGGTGGTGTTTGCGGCAGCGAGGGGTGATGGAATTGTCAGTAGGGCGTCAGCGCGCGCGCCAGTATCACTGCGTGCCCCGGCGCGCGCGCTGACGCCTGCGCGCAGGGGGCCTGAGCGTTGGTGCGTTGATATCGTCGGAACAGGCTGCGAGTGACGATGAAGAGGGTGAGGGCTGGATGTTGGAGCTGCGGAATCCGCACAGCGTGCTGGCGGCGCTTGAGGCGCGGTCGGGTGACGTGAAGTCGCTGCAGCTTCCGCCGGGTGGGGGTGGCGCGGCGTGGCAGGCGGCACAGGCCGCTGCAGAGGCGGCTGGTGTGACGATTGGGAGGCTGGAGCAGCGTTCCGGCGACCGAGGTCGAGAGCGGGGGGCGTCCGCGACGGTGGTGGAGCGTTCGGCGGTTCCGGTGGAGGAGCTGGTCGCAGGGGGTGGATCTGGTCGAGGGCTGTGGCTGGCGCTGGATTCGCTGCAGGACCCGCAGAACGTTGGGGCGATCTTTCGGTTGGCGGCGTTTTTTGGGGTGCGCGGGGTGGTGATGGGCAAGGATCGCGCGGCGCCGATGAGCGGGACGGTCTACGACGTGGCGAGCGGTGGAGTTGAATCAGTGCCGTTCGCGATGGAGACGAATCTGCATCGGGCGCTGGGGCGGATGCGAGATGCGGGGCTGTGGGTGATTGGCAGCTCTGAACACGCAGAGCGCAGCGTGTACGAGGTGGATACGGACCGGGCGTGGGTGCTGGTGGTGGGGAACGAGGAGCAGGGGATGCGTCCGCGGATCCAGGAGGCGTGCGACGAGCTGGTGGCAGTGCGACCGGCAGCGGGTGCGGGTGTGACTTCGCTGAATGTGGCGAGCGCGACGGCGGTGCTGATCAGTGCATTGAGTCGCTAGCGCGGGGGCGCTGAGCTGGTAGCTGGCGCGGCTTTTTCGGAGGGGGCGAGCGGGCGGGTCCAGCCGGCGGAGTGGCCGTAGAGCAGCAGGACGAAGCCGCCGGCGGCGATGACGGCGGAGGGCC
>JABIST010000200.1 GCA_018700215.1 Dehalococcoidia bacterium
ACCGTCGCCATGATCATTGCGAAGCCCAGTGTCCCCACCACAAGCCCGGCCAAAATGCCGCGCATCATCCGCCCCTGGTGCATCAGAAACAGATCCCGGAACCCCGCCACGAAGCAGAACCGACTCCGCTGCACAATGAACCCGAACGCCACCCCCAGCGCCCAGAACACCGGCAACGCCCGGTCCCCCTGCAGCGCCACCAGGTACACCACCCCAATCGCGATCACCACGCCAACGCCCGCCGCCGTCTGGCGGTCGATCTGCCGAGGAGCCACAGATGTAAGCGTCGTCATGACGCTAATCATGAGTTACACGACCGATTAGGTCAAGAATAAGTCACGATATGCTCACCACGCCCGAAATCCCGACCGGGATCGTCGATCCCAACCCCCGAAGGCGCGCCCGAATACCGACGCCCCACCAACAGTCGCGAAGCGCCCCCCAGGCCCCGAAGGAGCCTTACACCACTTCGGATTCCGTCGCGTAGCTCCAGCGCCACATCTCGCCCGGCTCCAGCGACTGGATCACCTCGTGCTGCGTCGCCTGCCAGTGCTTCGTCGCATGCGTCTCCGACGAATTGTCGCAGCATCCGACGTGACGGCACTCGAGGCACACCCGCAGATGCACCCACTCCGTACCCGCCTCCAGACAGTCGGGACACCCACCCACGTACAGCTCCCGGATCTCATCCGGCGTCGGATTCTCCAGATCTGCCATCAACTCGCCTCTCCCTCGTCGCGCGCTCGCGCTATTCGTACATCAGCGCCGCTCGCCGGTCGACCACCGCAGCTCCCACTCCCGAGGGGGTGCGCCGCCCTCCGCCGTTAGTAACGACCTTCGCTCCGAAGCAGGACGATTGGCCCTGCGCCTCATCCCCCGCCCCTCGCGATACTGCGATCGCACGAGGAGCCTCGCCGACTGTCCTGCCTGAGCGATGGCGACAGGCACCCGGTTTCTGGAGCGACAAATGAGCGGACACGGAGCTGGAACGACCCTGGAAGACCCGCAGGTCAATATCAAGCTGAAGATCGCCGGACTCTGGACCGCCAGCATGTTCCTCTTCATCTACGTCGATTACCTCGGGCTCTTCATCCCCGGCGTCCTCGAGAAGATGATCGAAGGCGAAGTCGCGCACACCGGTATCGAGGTCAGCCAGCTCTTCTTGCTCGGCGTAATCATCCTCATGATGGTCTCCGCGCTCATGATCCCCGCCTCCCTCATGCTCAGCGCTCGGCGGAATCGATGGACGAACATCATCGTCGGATCGTTGGAAATCATCGTGTTGCTCACCGGAACAATCGGCGAGACCTGGATCTACTACCTCTTCGCCACCGCCGTTGAAATCGCCCTCATCGCAACCATCGTCTGGCTCGCCTGGCACTGGCCAGAGCAAGAACTCGCGACGCAATAGCCCGTCGCCAGCCCCGCACGCCTCCCCGCCCATCGCGAGTCGGCCACCTCGAGTACCACTCCCGAGGTGTCACCCGCGCACGCGCCCCGTTTCTAGCCGCCGCTCAGTCACCGCGCCTCACAGTACGCCTTGAACCCCGCCGCCTCCTGTCGCTGAAACTTCCGAGCTAGCCCCCGCATCAGCGGCCATCCAAGTCGCGCGGGCAGTCCGGACATCTCCAGACTCAGTGTCAATTCCGTCCCGCCCGTCGCCGTCGCCACTAGAGCGTGCGTAGCCACAATGTGCAGTCCCAGCCCATGGTTCTCCCACGTCACGCGTCGCTCCGGCTCCAGCTCCGTCAGCTCGTATCGCAGCGCGGGGAGCCACGGCTGCTTGATCTTCGCCCGACTGCCGACGCCGAGCTCACCCTCGTCCAGTCGCTGCACACGTTCCATTGATTCCAGACGTTCCGGCCAGCGCTCAATGTCCTCGTGCGCCGCCCACACCACAGCCGGTGTCGCCTCAATCTCCACTGTGTGCGTCAGTTGCATGATTCGCCTCCCAGATCCCGTCGCCAGCGCGTACCGTAGCGCCTTCGCCACACCTCGTATGCCGATCCCGTGCGCATTTCCGTACCCCCGAGGACCAACATGCCCCAGCCCGAACTCGACCACCTCTTCGCCGGAGCCATCCCCCAGATCTACGACCGCTACCTCACCCCTCTCATCTTCGACGGCTACGCACTCGACCTCGTCGCCCGCGTCCAAGCCGCCCCCGCCACCCGCATCCTCGAGGTCGCCGCACGCACC
>JABIST010000070.1 GCA_018700215.1 Dehalococcoidia bacterium
CCCCGTCTGGGATGGCGGAGGCACCGTCGCCATCGGCGTCCTGCTTGGCATCATCGCCGTCATTCTCGCTATCGAGATGCGCTCCCTCCTCATCGGCGAATCCGCCAGCACCCGCGACCGCGACGCCATCATCGAAGCCATCGAGGGCGCACCACACGTCGAGCGTCTGATCCACATCAAGACCCAGCACCTCGGCCCGGAGGAGCTGCTCGTCGCCGCCAAGGTCGCGTTCCCCCCCAACCTCAGCTTCGGAGACGTCGCCGCCGCTATCGACGAACTAGAAAATTCCGTCCGCCCGCGCGTCCCCTACGCCCGATCCATCTATATTGAGCCCGACGTTGACCGTGATCGTGATGGAACCTCAGGGAGCTGACCCATGGCTAGAACCTTCGCCTGCCGAGAAGTCGACATTGATTGCCAGTGGATGATCACCGCCGAGACCGAAGCGCGCCTGCTCTCCAAGATTCAGGGCCACGTCGCCGAGATTCACCGCGACCTCGAAATGAACGACGAACTCACGTCGAAGGTGCAGGCCGCCTTCCGAGACTGAATCTTATCTCGCTCGTTGTATCGACAACGCCCACCGCTCGTCGTAGGGTGCGTCCATCGTTCCTGACGAGGAGGTACGCGAGTGAGCATCCGAGGGAAAGCCGCCATCGTCGGCTTCTACGAGACACCAACCCGAAAAGAATTCCCCGATCGCACCACCTACGGCCTCATGGCCGAGGTCGCGCGCGGCGCAATCATCGATTCCGGCCTCCGCAAAGAGGACATCGATGGCCTGATCGGGCCTGAGAGTCTCAACTCCATCGAACTCGCCGAAGCGCTGGGCATGCAACCCCGCTTCACTTCTTCAATGACCGTCCACGGCGCCAGCGGCGCAGCCTCCATCGCCACCGCCGCCGAGGCCATCTCCGCCGGCGTCGTCAACTACGTGCTCTGCATCTTCGGCGAATCCCGCCCGCGTTCCAGCTCGCGACTCACCAGCCAGGTGCAGGCCGGTCCGCAACTCCCGCGCCCCAGCCGCACTACCGAATGGGAGATCCCGTACGGCCCCGTCATCGCCATGAACGGCTGGTACGGGCTCATGAAGCAGCGCCACATGTTCGAATACGGCACCACCCAGGAGCAGTTCGCCAAGGTCGTCGTGGACCAGCGCTTCAACGCCGCCAAGAACCCCAACGCCGTCTGGTACGACCAGCCCGTCACCATCGACGACGTGCTCAACTCGCGCTTCACCAATGACCCGCTCCACCTGCTGGAGAGCGTCATGCCCTGCTCCGGTGCACACGCCGTCATCGTTACCTCCGCCGAGCGTGCGCGAGCGCTGCCTAACCCGCCCGTCTACGTCCTCGGCGTCGGCGGACCCGCGACGCACCACGACATCATCTACACCGACCACGACATGACCACGACGCCGGTCGTCGACTCCGCGCCCACCGCCCTGAACATGGCGCAGGTCAATATTCGCGATATCCAGCTCGCGCAGTTCTACGACTGCTACACCATCCTCGAGATGTCCTGTCTCGAGGATGCCGGCATCGTCCCGAAGGGTGACATCGGACCGTTCTACGAGAGCACCGATACCACCTACAAAGGCTCGTTCCCCGTCAACACGGACGGCGGCCAAATCGGCGCCGGCCAGTCCGGCGGTACCGGCGGCGGCTTCCGACACATCGTCGAAGCCACAAGACAAATCATGGGCCGCGGCGACGAGCGCCAGGTAGAGGAGGCCGACCTCTGCTTGGTCAATGGCTGAGGCGGCTCATCCAGCGTGATGTGCACGCTGGTGCTCGGTTCGAGCGCCACACTCTAAACCAGACAACCAACCAGACAGACGCCGCAGAGACAGCGAGCCGCCGATGACCACCGAATACGCCAAGCCTCTCCCGAGGCCCGCCGAGCCCGAACTCACCGAGGCCTTCTGGGAGGGCACCAAGCGCGGCGAGCTACTGATCCCCCGCTGCAGCTTTTGCGACGAATTCTTCTGGTACCCGCGCGAGGCCTGCCCGCGCTGCCTCCAGCCCGGCTGGGAGTGGACCGCCGTCAGCGGCCGCGCCCGCCTCCACACCTACACCGTCGTCTACCAGCCAGCCCACCCGGCGTTCAATGATGACGTCCCCTACGCCTTCGCCGTCATCCAACTCGACGAGGGCGTGCGCATGATGTCCAACGTCGTCGACTGCCCCGTCGACGATCTCGAGATCAACATGCCGCTGCAAGTCGTCTTCGACTCCGTCACCGATGACTGGACGCTGGTGAAGTTCAAGCCCGCCTGAGCCGGTGTTGCCCGGCTTCCGAGGCAGTACGCCCGCTACGGGTGCAGTTGGTGCTCTGCCATGAACGCGACCATGTCGTCGTCGATCGAGTGCAGGAAATCGAACCCGGCCTGCTTCGCCATCATCTGATCGATCTCGGTATCGCCGATGTGCAGGTAGTGCCCCACCTCAAACTCCGCGCGCACCGTCAGCAGATGCTGCTTCAGCACCGTGAACTGCATCGGCACGTCGTGCTCGCTCCACAGCCCCTGCTGATAGCTGATCGGCCGGTCCGAGCAGCTCCCCACCACAAACCCAAGCTCATGCGCCCGCCGCACCGCCGTCAGCGGAATCACCCCCGGCGGGTCCCCCACCTCCAGCGTCCCATCGATGTCAAAGCTAATCAGTCGCTGCAGAACCGGCTCCTCGGACTTCCGCCCCAGCATACGAGGCGGTTGCGCCACTCACGAGTAAGCTACCTCCAGCTAGCGCAGAGGCCCCCCGCCAGGCATCGCAGAGTAACTGCCGCGAGGCATCGCAGAGAGGAACGTCCCATGGCCGACGAAACCGTCCTGTTCGAGGTCGAAGACCACGTCGCACTGATCACCCTCAACCGCCCCGAGTCCCTCAACGCCATGAACCGCGACCTCTCGGCCAACCTCATGGCCGCCCTCCGACGCGTCGATGACGACCCAGACATCCGAGTAGGCGTCGTCACCGGCAACGGTCGTGCCTTCTGTGCCGGCGCCGACCTGAAAGAACGAGCCGCCTCCGGCGGTGGTGGCGGCGCCGCCGGAGACACGGTCGGCGAGTTCCTCAACCTCCGAGCTGAGAACGCCTTCAACACCCGCACCTCCTCCAAGCCCCTGCTCGCCGCGGTCAACGGCATCGCCTTCGGTGGCGGCATGGAACTCTCGCTGAGCTGCGAACTCCGCATCGCCTCCGAGGGCGCTCGATTCGGCCTCCCGGAGATCACCCGCGGCTTCTTCCCCGGTGGTGGCGGCCCCCAGCGCCTCACCCGCGCCATCCCCCAGGCCACGGCCATGGAGATGATCCTCACCGGCGACCCGATCGATGCCCAGACGGCCCTCCGCGTCGGCCTCGTCAGCCGCGTCGTTCCCGATGACCAGCTGCTCGCCGAGGCGAAGCAACTCGCCGGTCGCATCGCCAGCCACGCCCCGCTCGCCGTCCGCGCCGTGAAGGAGGTCGCCATGGCCTCCCCGGACATGACCCTCCCCCAGGCTCTCCGCTTCGGCGGCACCCTCCGTTGGATGATCGGCCAGACCGACGACTCCAAGGAAGGCCCCCGCGCCTTCACCGAAAAGCGCGAACCCAACTACGAAGGCCGCTAGCCTGACAATCCCTTAGCTCACAGCTAACTACCCCCACGGGTAGGTCACCGCTTCCGACGCGCTCTCGATACTGATCCCAGGACGCGACGACGAACGACGCCCGTCACCCCACCTCCCGAGGGCGCTTCACACCTCGCCGCGCCGAGAGGCGTCTCCGATGGCGATAGACACCCGACCTCCCAACCGCGAACAAGCCACCGAGGTCTGGCGCGACCAGCTCCGCCAGCGCCGCGCGACCAGCAGCGCACCGGTCACCGTCGACCGCCCTGGCCACATCGCCGCCGACCCTTCCCGTCGCCGCTTCATCCTCCGCTCCTTCTGGACCGGCCTCGGCGTCACCATCGCCGCCGGCCTCGGCCTCGCCGTCGATTTCCTCTACCCCCGCAACGTCCGAGGTTTCGGCGGCCCCGTCCCCGCCGGCCACGTCTCCGATTTCCCGAGGGGCGGTGCCCCCCAGCAGTTCCTCAGTGGCCGGTTCCTGATCGCGAACCTCGACCCGTCCGAAACCCGCACCGGCGGCTCGGGCGGCGGAGCGGGTCTGCTCGCCCTCGACTGGAAGTGCCCGCACCTCGGCTGTGCCGTCCCCTGGAAGAGCGACTTCAACTTCGACAACGACGCCGGTGGCTGGTACCGCTGCCCCTGCCACATGTCGACCTACACGAGATCCGGCATCCGCGTACATGGCCCCGCGCCCCGTTCCATGGACACCATGGCCGTCGAAATCGACGAAGCCGGCAACATCACCGTCCAAACAGGCCAGATCTCCCGAGGCGGCCCCGACAACCCCGAGCGCGCCATCGAGCACCCGCTATTGCCTGCGTAGCGGTGACCCTCGACGGGCGGTCAATCGAGGACGACGCCGAACATGATCAAATCTTCGTCCCCCACCACGCGTGTGGAATGCCCCTCGCCCTCGGTGTCCTCCAGGACAATGACCGCGCCGGGGCCAAACAGGCGCACCTCACCGTCACTCGTCGCACCTTCGATGCTGCCCTGGACGACGCAGAAGATCTGGCGTCGCGGCGTCGGGTGAGCCAGACCATCCCAGCCTGGGTCCGCCCCGAACCAGAACGTGCCGCTCGCCTTCTGGAATGGAGCGATGTTCACTGGCCCCGCCGGCGGTGCGAAGTTCTGCTGCTCGAGAACCACATCGAGGTCTTCGAAGTGTGACTCGCCCCCTTCGTCTGCGAATATCCGGATGTAGCTCGCTTCCATTTCGCCTCCCTTGTCTCGGATCAGCCAAATACTAGCGACTTCGAGACAAAGGCAGGTCACGCCTCCCCACCGAGCCTCGCTGCGGGTAACGTGAGCGGCGCACCGCTACTCACGAGGGGACACCGCACATGCCGAGGATGACCGGCGCCTACGCGCTGATGGAAGTGCTCAAGGCCGAAGGCGTCACCCACGTCTTCGGCAACCCCGGCACCGCCGAAGGCGCCATCATCGATGCGCTGGAGCACCACCCAGACTTCACCTACGTCCTCGGCACGCAGGAGGGCGTCGTCATGGGCATGGCGGACGCCTACGCCCGCCTCACCGGCACCGTCGGCTTCGTCAACCTGCACATCGATTCCGGCCTTGCCAACGGTATCTCCCTCCTCACCAACGCCTGGGAGGGCGGCACCCCCATGGTCGTCACCTCCGCCAACAAAGACGTCCGCAAGCTCGCCGAAGGCCGCGTCCCGCTGGAGCGCATGACCGAGCAGTTCACCAAATGGAGCGTCGAGGTCACCCACCCCGAACAGATCCCCAGCGTCATGCGCCGCGCCTTCCAGGAAGCCAAGACCGCCCCCACCGGCCCCGTCTATGTCTCGTTCGCCGCCAACGCCCTCGACGACGAAGGCGACATGGACATCACCCCCTCCGACCGCCGCTTCGACCAGCCCCGCCCCGACGCCCTCGCCACCATTGAGGCGGGTTCGATTCTCGCCGAGGCCACCCACCCCGTTCTCATCGTCGGCGACCGCGTCGCCCAGGCCAACGGCGTCGAGGAAGCCGTCCGCCTCGCCGAACTCACCGGCGCGCGCGTCTACAACACCGGCACCGGCGCCGTGAACTTCCCCGCCGGCCACCCCCAGTTCCTCGGCCCGCTCAACGCCACCATGCCCGCCGGCCGCGCAGCACTCGCTGAGGCAGATGCCGTCGTCGTCGCCGGCTCCTCCTTCGGCGGCTACCTCTACTTCGCCGGCCGCGCCCTCCCCCCCGGCGCCAGGCTCATCCACATCGACCAGAACGCCAACGAAATCGGCAAGTCCGAACCCACCGATGTCGGCATCGTCGCCAGCCCCAAAGCCGCCCTCGAGGAACTCGCCGACGACCTCGACGCCCGCATCTCCGGCGAAGCCCGCGAAGCCGCCCAGATCCGACGCGCCACCGTCGCCGAGGAGCACGCCGCCCGTCGCGCCGCCTGGCAGCAGCGTGTCGAGGAGCGTTGGGACCTCTCCCCCATGTCCACCGAACGCATGATGTCCGAGGTCGCCGACGCCCTCCCGACGAACGTCCTCATCGTCGACGACTCAATTACCACCCGCGCCTCGGTCACCGGGGCCTACGAGTTCAACGAACCGACCAACCTGCTCGGTATCACCGGCGGCGCGCTCGGCTGGGGCATGGGGGCCGCCCTCGGCGCCAAGCTCGCGAGGCCAGAGCAACCCGTCGTCGCCATCATCGGTGACGGCAGCTCCATGATGACCGTGCAGGCCCTCTGGACCGCCGCCGCCTCCCGCATCCCCGTCGTCTACATCATCTGCAACAACCAGGCCTACCGAATCCTCAAGCTCAACATGAACGTCTACAAAACCCAGATCCGCCAGGAAACCAACCCCGACTCCAAGTACCTAGCCATGGATTTCCCGGTCCGCTTCGATATCGCCGCCATCGCCGAAGCCATCGGCGTCCGCGGCCAAACCGTCGAGGACCCCGCCACCCTCGCCCAGGCCGTCCGCGACGCCATCGCCCTCAACGAACCCATCGTCCTCGATGTCCACATCGACGGCGCCGTCTAGCTACAGCGCCGTCCCCCACGGCCCTGCCGCTATTCCAGCGGCGTTCCCCAGGTTTCGGTGGACACCACCTCGTCCAGTGGCTTCCGAGTCACCTCACCGAAGCTCCCCTTCGGGTACCCCAGCGGCACGCAGTACACGATCTGCGCCCCCGAGGGGATCTCGAACATCGTCTTCACTCGCTCATCCACCACCGCGTGCAGCGTCGTGATCGTCCCCCCAATCCCCAGCGCCCGACCCGCCAGCAGCAGATTCTGCACCGCCGGAATCACGGACCCCATCGCCCCCGCCCCCTGCTCCGTCGAACACACGAGCACGATCGCTGGAGCCTCTCCGACCTCGTCCGCCAACCGCATCGCCGACTGCGTCGTGTGATTCGAAGCATCGATGTCGTCCGGTCCGTGAATTCCCTGGTCCGCCCGCTTCGCCCACCACGCCTCGCGGTACAGCTCGCCGAACTTCGCCCGCTGCTCCGCGTCCTGAATCACGAGGAAGTGCCACGGCTGCCCGTTCCCACCCGAAGGCGCCCGAGTAGCCGCCAGCAGCATGTCCCGCAGATCCCCCTCCGGAATCGGATCGGGCTTCACCCGCCGGATCGCCCGCAGCGAAAAGATCGCCTCACCCAGACTCATCGAAAACCGCTCGCTTGGATTCATCGCTACCCCCTCATGCATGCTCGGAGGTCATTGTGACTGATCCGCGGTCGACTCGGGTGGTGGTTCAGTACGCCGCCGGCGTATCCCGATCCACCCGCGCAACCCGCGTCACGTAGATCACCATCCCCAGCAGGGGCAACAGCGCCACCAGCGTGAATCCCGAGGAGTACGATGTCGCGTCCACCACGAACCCCAGTAGCCCCCCGCCCACCACCGCGCCCACGTCCCACGCAATCGTGTACGTCGCCATCGCCGCCCCCCGACGCGCCGGCGCCGTCCGATCAACGATCAGCGACATCACCGAGACCTGTACACCCCCCAGCGCCATCCCGCCGATCGCCGCCGAGATCAGCATCACAAGCTGCGTCTCTGAGTTCGCCAACAGCAGCAGCGACAGCGCCTGCGCCGCTAACGAGGGGATCACCACCACCGTCCTCCCGTAGCGATCACCCACTGCCCCCGCCAGGAACCGCGCACCCAGCAGCGCCGTTCCCCAGACCGTGTAGTAGAGCCCCGCGTTCCCCAGCGTCCGCTCCTCTGCGAACAGCGGCATGAACGCGTTAATCGCCCCCACCGTCGTCGTCATCATCAGGAACACGATCGCCGGAGTGACCGCCGTCCGCGAAATCCACTCGCGCTCCCGCCAGGACACGCCCGCCTGTGACTCCGGCGGCTCCAGGTCGTGCACCCGCATGCCGGACAGCAACGCCAACCCCGTCGCCGCGGCGCCCACGAAGAACGCCGCCTCATGCGAAATCTGCGTGGCGACCCACACGGCCAGCACCGAACCGTAGAGCTGTGCCACCGCGTTGCCGCTCTGGTACATCCCGATGCCCAGGCCGCGCTGCCTCGCCGGAATATGGCTAGCCACCATCGCCAGCAGCGCCGTGGTGAACATCCCCATCGCCACTCCATGGATCAGCCGGAAGCCCAGCATCACCCACGGATCCAGGCTGAGCCCGTACCCGACGAACGCCACAATCGTCGCCACGCCGCCGATCTTCAGCCACCGCTCGCGCGCGCTGCTGTCCACCCAGATCCCCACCAGCGGCCGCGTGAACATCCCCGCAACCCCCAGCGCACCCACCACAATCCCCACCACCCAGTCCGCCTCGCTCGAAAGCGAGGTCGGCACATTCACGATCGCAATCGCGTACCCCACGAAGTAAAAGTGGATCGCCAGCGTCGCTAGCCCAAACTCGAGACTGCGCAAACTCGGCTGCGGACCCAGCTCCAGATCGGTGCGGCGGTCAGCCATGTGGCCTCAGGGTCTCTCTAGTCAGGGGCAGAGAATGCGAGAGCCCCGACATCGTCGGGGCTCTCGTCTCATGTGTCGATGCGCGGTGTGCGCCTTAGTGGTTCGGACCCCGCGCGGCTGTGCCGCGCACAGAAGCATTACCGGCGTGGAACGAACCACTCCTAGTGGTTCGGGCCGCGCGACATCGGCTGCGGCTGCCACCGCTCCAACGAGGAGTTCTGCAACGTCTGCGGGTTCACCGCGCTCCGCGGCCACTTCCCCTGCAACACCAGCGCCAACTCCTGCCCCAGCCGCCGACGCGTCTCCGGCATCATCCTCGAGGTCGCCGACGCGATGTGCGGCGTCACAATCACGTTGTCCATCTGGAACAACGGGTTCTCCGTGTCCGCCGGCTCAGTCTCGAACACATCCAGGCCAGCGCCCGCAATCTCGCCCGTCTGCAGCGCGTGAATCAGCGCATCCTCGTCCTGACTCGGCCCGCGTCCCGCGTTGATGAACATCGCACCCGGCTTCATCGCCTTGAACTGCGCCGTCGACATGATCCCGCGCGTCGCTTCGTTCAGCGGGCCATGGTTCGAGACGAAGTCGGAGCGCTCCAGCAGATCCATTAACCCCGTCGGCTCCACCCCGCGCTCCGTCATCTCCGTCTCGGACACGTACGGGTCGTACGCAATCACGTGCAGCCCGAACGCCTGCGCCCGTCGCGCCACCGCTCGTGCCACGTTCCCAAAGGCGATCAGCCCCAGCGTCTGCCCGAACAGCCGAGGAAAGTTGCGCATGTGTGGGTGACCCTCGGCCCAGCGCCCCGCGCGGATCCACGTCCGCATCTCGTACAGGTGCCGGTGCGATCCCAGCAGCAGCGCCATCGTGTGATCGGCCACCTCTTCGATGAACACGTCCGGCACGTTCGTCACCGGAATCCCGTGCCGCGTCGCCGCCTCCACGTCCACCCGGTCCGTCCCCACGGACCCGCATCCGATGATCTTCACGCTCTCCAGCCCCGCGATGATCTCCGCGTTGATCATCCGCCCACGCGCGATGATCCCATCCGCGTTCTTCACCATCTCGATGAACTCAGCGTCGGACTCCGCCGCCACCTCCACGATCTCCGCGTCGATCGGCGTGAGCGACTCTTCCTCGTAGCTGTAGTCGGCCACCGCCAGGTTGAACGACGAACCACCCGCCTGCATCGCCTCCTGCGGTTTCTGCACCGCCACCGTGTACTTCGCCATCCAATCCCCCTCGTCTACGAAACGTCACCGTCTGCTGAACGCTCGCGCATCCTAGTCCATCCCGCCCCCACGCACTGCACGCCACCGCGCGATCTCCCGAGGGCTTCCCGATCCACCGAGCAGTCAGCCCCACCGTCGCTTACAGTCGCCCGACGACGAACTCGATCTTCCGAGAGTTACCGATAGCGAGAGGCACCCGCGATGGGCATCAACTACGAAACCCGCGAACACATCGCCTACATCACCATCGCCAACCCCGATCGCGCCAACGTCCTCGATAAAGCCACCTCCGATGAACTCTCCGAGGCCTTCATCAACGTCTGGGAAGATCGCGACGTCCGAGTCGCCATCATCACCGGCGAGGGCGACCGACACTTCTGCGCCGGACACAACCTCACCCCCCGCCCGGACCTCACCGCCGATGAGATCGAATACCTCCGCACCCAGAAGATCTTCTGGCCGCCCGCCGGCACCGTGAACGGCGCCAAAATCGGCGCGGACGGCCGCATGGGCGATCACTACCCGCGCATCTGGAAGCCCGTCATCGGCGCCGTCAACGGCTGGGCCGCCGGCGCCGGACTCTACCTCCTGCTCTCATCCACCGACATCCGCATCGCTTCCGAAGAGAACGCCAAGTTCAAGTTCGCCCTCCTCTCGCAGGGCTGGCTCGGCGCCGGACCCGGAGCCACCCTCCTCACCAAGCAGCTCCGCTACGCCGACGCCATGCGCATCCTCCTCACCGACGAACCCGTCCTCGCCGACGAAGCCCTCCGCATCGGCCTCGTCAACGAAGTCGTCCCCCACGCCAACCTCCTCGAACGCGCCGAGGAACTCGCCCGCCAGATCGTCGCCATGCCGCCCGTTGCCGTCCGCATGATGAAAGAGTTCGTCGTCCGCTTCGGCGACGCCTCCGAGGACCAGGCGTGGCAGGTCCAGCACCTAATCAACACCCTGCTCATCCAGACCACCGCCGATGGCGAAGAAGGCCGCTCCGCCTTTAACGAAAAGCGTCCCCCCAACTTCACCGGTGCCCTGCGACGTCGAGGTGAGCCCTTCGCCGTCCCCGCTGATGACCAGCAGGAGCGCCTCGACGCGATCTACCAGTCAGGCCACTTCTAGCGGGCTACCCGCCGCCAGCCGCCTCTGCTTCCGCGCCAAACGCCCCGCCTCCGCGCAGTGCCTCGATCTCCCGAGGGCTCAGCCCCGCGATCCGATCGAGCACCTCCTCGTTGTCGCTTCCGAGGCCGCCCGCCGCCGTCGCCGTGCGCGTCCCGTCGGCCCACTTCCACGGCAGCCCCGGCAGCAACTGCGTCTCCCCATCCCCCAACGTCACCGGCTGATAAAACCCGCGCGCCCACAGATGCTCGTCCTCGAACAGCATCTGCGTATCGAACGTCGCCCCCGCCGCAACGCCCGCGCTCTGCAGCGCGTGCATCGCCTCCCGCGCGTCCCGCGCCGCCGTCCACCCCGCGATCACACCGCCGATCTCCTCCCGGCGCACGAACCGCTCCGCCACGTTCAACCCCTCGAGGCCTGCCAACCCCTCGACCTGCGCGCACAGTGCTCGCCACTCCTCGTCCGAGGTCACCGCAATCGCGATCCACTGGTCCTCACCCGCCGCCGGATACAGGTCATGCGGTGCAAGGTCCCGGCTCTGATTCCCAAGCTGCCGAGGTAGCTCCATCCCCTCCTGCGCCTCCAGCAGCGAGCCCGGCATCGTCCACAACAGCGCCTCCGCCATCGAGTGGTCGATCTTCCGAACTGCACTCGAGCCCTGCTGTCGCGCGTACAAAGCAGCCGTCGAGGAGAACGCCAGCAGCATTCCGCACAGTGGATCCGACCACGCGAACCCCGGCGACGGCGGTCGATCGGGGAACCCGTTCAGATCCGCGAACGCAACAAAGCACTGCACCAGCGTCCCGTACGCCACCGCATCCGCCTGCGGCCCCGTCCGCCCCACGCCCGATGACGACACATACACAATCTCCGGGTTCACCTTCCGCAGATCCGCTTCGCCGAGCCCGAGCCGATCCATCACCCCGCTCGCGAAGTTCTCGAGGACAACGTCCGAGGTAGCCGCCAGCTTCAGCACCGCGTCCACCGCCCCCGGTGCCTTCAAATCCAACCCCAGGTTCAACTTCGACCGTCCGAGCACATCGTGCAGCGCCGTCCGCCGCCCCGGATCCGGCCGCGTCGGCGACTCAATCTTCACGATCTCCGCCCCGAACGAAGCGAGGAACTGCGTCGTCGTCGGCCCCGCAATCACCCACGAGAAGTCCAGCACCCGCACCCCCGCCAGCGGCAGCTCCCCACTCGCGTTCGTCGCTTCCGAGCTCCCCGCCGCCCCGTCGCTGAACTCGCCCGCCGGCGGTTCCTCCCGCAGAGCCACCGACGGCAATCCGAACGGCGGAGCCGGACCTAACCGACCCTCGCTTCCTGCTAGCGACATAAACGACCCTCGGGCGATCAGATGCTCGTCCTCCAACGTCTCCCCGACGCTGTATACCGGGAAACAGGGCACATGTGCCTCTTGTGTCGCGACATAAATCTGCGCCCGCGTCCGCCCCCGGCTCCACTCGCTCATCAACGGAACCAGCTCGTCCGCCCGCTGCAACCGATCCGCGTTCGTCGCGAACCGAGCATCCGCCGTCCACGCCGGAGCGCCCATCACCCCCACCCACGCCGCCCACTGATGTGTCTCCCGAGGAGATATCGAGACATAACCATCACTCGCCGGCAGCACCACCGACGCGCCCAGCACGTCACCACGTCGCGTCCGCGACGAAGGCACCACCCCCAGCGCCGGGCTCGATAACTCCCGAGCCGCCATGCACGCCATCGCCTCGTGCGCCGACACGTCGATCATCGCCCCCTCGCCCGTGCGCGCCCTCCGATGTAGCGCAGCCATCGAGGCCGTCGACGCGGCGATCCCCGCGATGAACTCTGTCTGCTCACCCGCGGCCCGGACGGGCGGCTCCACCAGCGGGTCTTCCACCGAACCCAGCAGCAGCCGCGACAGCCCGCTCGAATGGAACGTCGTCAGATCCGTCGCTCGATAATCCCGATACGGCCCCGTCCACCCGAACGGCGTAATCGTCACCACCACCGCCCCCGGCGCCAGCGCTCGCAACCCCTCCGGCGTCCACCCGGCGCCCTCGAGCTCCCCCGGCACCCCGCCCGCGACAATCAGGTCCGCCTGCCCAGCCAGCTCTTCGAGGCGGCTCGCATCCACCTCCTGCTTCAGCGCATCCGTCACCCGACGCGCATGCCGCGCCTCCGTCGTCTCCGCCCGACGAGCATTCGAGGGCAACCGAATCTGCAACACCTCTGCGCCCAGCTCCGCAAACAGCCGCCCACACACCGAGCCGGCCAGCGCCTCACCCAGCTCCAGCACCCGCAAATCGCCAAGCAGCATCCGCTCACCCGTCATCCGAAGCCCTCTCGCATCGAGCGAGTGTACGAGCCCCGTCACCTCCGCCAGCTAGCCACCGATCCGCACGGTCTGACCGGTCGCTGATGACTCCCGCACCGCGTCCAGCACCTGCTGACACGCGAACGCGTCGTCGAAGTTCGGCGCCGGCGACACCCCCTCGCGAATC
The DNA here is from genome assembly GCA_018700215.1 of Dehalococcoidia bacterium. Classification (GTDB taxonomy): domain Bacteria; phylum Chloroflexota; class Dehalococcoidia; order UBA2979; family UBA2979; genus JABIST01. Next base: position 13,358 of record JABIST010000070.1, read on the forward strand.
CCACGCTCGAACTCCCGCAGCAACAGTCGGAATGGCGCCAGTCGCTGGTCCCGATCGTCCGAGATCGGCGTGTAGCGCGCGTCCACATCCAGCGGCAGAAGTTGTCGATCCGTCGCCGCGCCCGCGAGGACCACGCCATCCGGCCCCGGGTTCGGCCCCCCCTGCGTCGCCATCAGCACGCCTTCCGATCCGGTGATCAAGATTCGCGCCCCCTGGTTCGGTGCAACTGCCGAGGACGCCGTCATCGTCGCCATCACCCCACTCTCGAACATCAGCCGAATGCTGAAGGTATCGTCCGTGTCCGCAGTCATAGCCGCGCCGCTCTCCCGGTCCACCCGCTCCGCTAGCCGCGTCACCAGCTTCCCGCTCACCTCCGCCACATCGCCGAACCAGTGCCGCAACCCATCGATGTAGTGCGAACCCAGGGCCCCCAGCAGCCCGCCACCCTGCGCGCTGTCCGCCGCCCACGTATACGGCGGCGGCGAATCCGGCCGCGCCCGCCCCATCAGCAGCTCAATCGACACCAGCTCCGGCGTCCCAATCTGCCCCGCCTCCAGCAAATCCTTGATCTGACTGCGCTGCGGCGCGAACCGGAACTCGTGCGCCACCATCGCCGTCAGCCCCTTCTCGCGGGCCAGCGCCCGCATCTCCTCCGCCTCAGAGGCGTTCAGTGCGAACGGCTTCTCGCACAGCACATGCTTCCCCGCGTTCAATGCCTCCCGCGCCATCTCCAGGTGTGGCCCCGGCGGCGTCGTGATCGCCACCGCGTCGATGTCGTCGCGATTTACGAGGTCGCGCCAGTCCTCCGGCACCTCCGGCGTCACCGCCAGCCCCAGCTCCCCAGCCAACATCTCTGCCTTCTCCCGAGCACGCTCCGTCCGACGCCCCCAGATCGCCGGCACCTCCCACCCCTCCGACGTGAATCCCGGCACATGCACCACCGTGCCAAAGCCGACTCCGATGATCCCTACGCGCAGCCCGTGTTCAGCCATCTGTGCCCTCCGATGAAGCGATTCAGTCCGGCTTCAGCAGCATAGAGCAGCACGGTCTCCTTCAGATGGTGCTATGAAGACCCTGCGAGACAGCATTCGAGGCGACGTGAGAGGGGACAACATCATGCGCGACTACGAAGGACTGACGTTCGAACGAGCGGGCGGCGTCGCCACAATCACGCTCAACCGTCCCGAGCGCCTCAACGCCATCCTCTTCTCGATGATCGAGGGCATCACCGAAATCGTCGACGAATGCGGACGTGACGACGACGTCCGCGTCATCGTCATCACCGGAGCTGGCCGCGCCTTCTCCTCCGGCGACGACATCGTCGGCGGCATGGGCGACCGCTCCGAGGGCTGGCGTCAGGGCGTCGGCCTCTTCACGGACCTCGGCCCACACCACCTGCTCGTCAAGACGATCATGGAAGCGCCCAAGCCCGTCGTCGCCGCCATCAACGGCCGCTGCCACGGCGCTGGCTGGGTCACCGCACTCGCCTGCGACTTCCGAGTCGCCCGTGACGACGTACTCATCGGGGACATCCGCGCCGAGAAGGCCATCTTCGCCGGCCAGACCGTGCCGCTCATCCTCCCTCGTCTGATCGGCCAGTCGAGGGCAATGGACCTGCTGATCACCGGCCGCGTGCTCGAAGCCGCCGAGGCGGAGCGCTACGGCATCCTCGCCCGCGTCTGGCCCGCCGCCGACTGGGAGTCAGAGCTCTCGACCTTCATCGACGAACTCGCCGAGGGCCCCACCAAGACCTACGCCGCCTGGAAGATGACCGTGAACCGCTCAGTACTCGCGGAGCTCGATGGCTACGTCGACTACGAGCGGCGAATCGCTACTCTCGCCCGCGACACAGACGACGCCGTCGAGGGCCCGCTTTCATTCCGCGAGAAGCGCGACCCGCACTTCACCGGCCACTAGCGCCACCGGGCACTAGCCTGCGCAGCTAGTCGCTGGCTGGAGCCTCCACCAGTAGGTCATCTCCACTGACCTCCACCGCGAACGTCTGCACTGGCCGCCGTGCCGGACCGTTCACAACCTCGCCGTTCGTCACGTCGAACTGTGAGCCGTGGCAGTGGCAGAGCGCCGTCGTCCCGTCGAGCGGTCGATCGGAGAGCGGGCAGCCCATGTGCGTGCACGCATCGTCCACCGCGTAAAACGAACCACCCACGTTCCCGATCGCAATGTGCGTCCCCTGGAACTCGAAGCGGACCAGCGTCCCCTCGGGCACATCCCCAACACCAGCTACACGTTCGGACATCGAATGCTCCTTCGCCTCAGTAAGCGCGCATCCTACCTGATTCCACACTGCCAATCGCACAACAAATTCAACCAGTGTTCGCGGGCGTTCTTGCGGAATCACAATCCAGCCAGGGAACCGCCCAGCACTCCCCAACGTTCCGTTGCTAACCGCCGGGCCACACGGCCAGGGGAGGACGGGGTCTATGAAACTACGTACTTGGTTCGCAACGCTGCTGATCGCCGCCATGCTGTCACTCGTCGCCTGCGGCGGCTTCGGCAGCGATGACGATAGCGACGAATTGGCCCTCTCCCGTGGCGATAGCGGTGGCGCCGCCGGCTCTGTCGCCCTCGCCCAAGAATCGACGGGCAATTTCTACGCCGCTGCCACTGCCACCGCGGCCAGCGGCTCCCGACTCACAGTGGGCGCTCCTGTTTCCTCCGGTGACACGCCCGGCGGTGCCCAGCCTCAGTCCGGCAACACCGGTGGTGACCAGGACGGCGGCCTCGACCCCGTCTCCCTCCAGCAGACCACCAGCTCACGCCAGATCATCCGCGTCTCGTCCATGGTCGTGGTCGTCGAGAACGTGAGCCTCGCGACCCAGCAGGCCCAGACCGAGATCGCCGGCCTCGGCGGACTCATCTTCGGTCAGGACACCACCACCAGCCCCCGCCCTCGCACCACGCTCACCTTCAAAGTCATGCCCGAGGACTTCAACGAAGCCCTCAGTCGCCTCGCCGGCCTCGGTGAACTCGAGACCCAGCAGATCAGCGCCGACGACGTCACAGACCGTGTCGTCGACCTCGAGTCGCGCATCATCACCAACGAGGCCTCAGTCACCCGACTCCGTGGCTTCCTCGAGAACGCCACCGACCTCGAGACCGTCGCCTCGCTCGAGCGTGAACTGCTCTCCCGCGAGACCAGCCTCGAACTGCTGCGTGGCCAACTCCGCACCATCCAGGACCAGGTCGGCCTCGCCACCATCTTCCTCACCCTGATCGAGCCCGAGCCCCCGGTCGACCACGCCAGCATCGAGCTGGTCCAGACCGCCTACCTCGGCACCGACGAAGGCGCCCGCTGCCCCGACGACGATGAACTCACCATCGATGAGGGCGAAGCCTTCACTATCTGCATCTCCGTCGAGAACACCGGCAACCTCGCCCTCACCGACATCGAGATCCGCGACAACAGCCTCGACCTCGATGACCGCGACTTCGTGGTCCTCGAGGGCTCGCTCGAATCCCTCGAGCCGGAGCAACGCCTCGTCGGCTACTTCGAAGCCACCGCCAACCCGGGTCACTTCACCAACCCCACCTTCTCCGCCGTCGCCGTCGACGAAGACGGCGACCCGATCCGCGTCCCCATCGAGGTGAAGCACGAACTCGTCGACTTCGATGTCATCGAGGACACCTCACTCCCGAGTTTCATCGATGGCCTCACCGGCAGCCTGGCCGCGCTGTTCGTACTCGCCCAGGTCGGCGTGCTCGCCCTCGGTGTCTTCCTCCCCTTCATCTGGGTCCCCATCCTTGCCATCGGCGGCATCGGCCTCGCCCGTCGCCGCATGCCCCGCCGCCAGCGCACCGTCCGCGTCGAGCGCACCGAGACGCTCGACGAGCGCAGCGAGAGTGACGAGGACTAGCGAGCAATCGAGGACGAGTCGAGATCAAAAAGCGGCGCCGGGAGAACCCCG
>JABIST010000415.1 GCA_018700215.1 Dehalococcoidia bacterium
CCATCTCCCGATGACCACCGCCCCCGCAATCGACACCTCCGAGGCACCGCCACCCTCCCTCGAGCGCAACGTCATCGCCTCAGCAGCGCTCGCCCACGGCTCCACACACGCCATCGAACTCGTCTACGCCGCCCTCCTCGTCCGCATCGGCCTCGAATTCAGCGCAGACCTCGCCGTCCTTGGCGTCGTCGGCACCGCCGGCACCATCACCTTCGGCACCTTCGCCCTCCCCTCCGGCTGGCTCGTTGATCGCCTCGGCCCACGCACCGTCATGACCGCCTCCATGGCCAGCGCCGCCGTCTTCGCCATCCTCGTCGCCACCTCCCCCAACCTGCTCGTCCTCGCCATCACCCTCTCCCTCCTCGGCGCCGGCATCGGCCTCTATCACCCCGCCGGCACCGCCATGGTCGCCACCGTCGCCAGCCGTCGAGGTATGGCGCTCGGCATCCACGGCACCGCCGGCATCGTCGGTATCGCCGCATCCCCCGCCGCCGCCATCGGCATCGCCATCGCCTACGACTGGCGTGCCGCCTACATCGTCTTCGGCATCGCCGCGGCGTTCGTCGCTCTCTTCATCTGGCGACTCGCCCCCGGCCGTGACGAAGTCGCAGCCGCCGTCGCCCACCGCGCGCAGATCGCCGCCAGCGCCCCCGCCCACCATGCACGAACCACCCCGCCCGCCATCCGCACCTGGTTCACCGCCCCGCTCATCCTCATCTACCTCTCAGCCATCGGCACCGGCTTCATCTACCGAGGTTCGCTCACCTTCCTCGCCCTCCACCTCGAACGAGAACTCGGCATCGAAATGTTCGGCTGGGACGCCGAAGCCATCGCCGGCGCCACCGCCTCGCTCGCCCTCCTCGCCGGCATCCTCGGCCAGACCACCGGCGGCTGGCTCAGCGACCGCATCCCCGTCGAACGCGCCATCCTCCCCTACGCCGTCCTCACCCCCGTCTTCCTCGCCGCAATGGGCGTCTCCGGCGGCATCGTCCTACTGATCGCCGCCGCCGGCTTCGCCGTCTGTAGCTGGGCCCAGCAACCCGTCATGAACGGCCTCATCACCGACTACGCCCCCGATGGCGCCGTCGGTCGATCCTTCGGCATCTCCTTCACCCTCGTCTTCGGCGTCGGCTCCATCGCCAGCACCTTCACCGGCATCATCAGCGAACGCTGGGACATCGGCGTCACCTTCCTCACCCTCGCCGTCATCGGCATCTTCGTCGCCGCCACCCTCCTCGCCCTCGCTCACGGCGCCGAACGCCGACGCACCGCACTCACCTCCGAGTAGCCGCCGAACGATCGAGGATCGCGATTTGCTTTTCTTCTATTCATCGTCTATCGTCGATAAACGATGAATACTCTCGATCGCCACCTCGCCGACGAATACGCAAGCTGGTTCCGCTGCCTCGCCGATGGCACCCGCCTGCTCGTCCTCAACGTCGTCGCCAACGCACCCGCACCGATCACCGTCGGCGAAATCGTCGACGCCGTCGGCAAGAGCCAGTCCACCGTCTCCCGCCACCTCCAGGTCCTCGCCGACGACGGCTTCGTCATCCTCGAGGTCGACGGCATCCGCACCTACGTCCGCGTCAACGACGCCTGCATGACCGCCCTCCCCGATGCCGCCGCCCAGATCATGGGCCAGCAAGCGCCCGTCCCCACCCTCCGATGACCGCGCCCGCACTCCTGCTGCTCGAACTCGTCGCCCTCTTCTTCGGCGTCGCCTTCGCGATCCAACTCCTCCAGCGTCGACTCGGCGACGAACGCCTTCGCGCCTGGATGGGCGGCCCACCCCCCGTTGCCGCCCTCAAGGGCATCGCCATCGGCTTCATCACCCCCTTCTGCACCTACTCCGCCATCCCCCTGCTCGTCGGCTTCCGACAGGCCGGCGTCCCCGCCGCCGGCTACGTCGCCTTCATCGTCGCCGCGCCCGTCCTCGACCCGATCCTCTTCGGCGCCCTCGTGCTCATCGTCGGCCTCACCGCCGCCGTCACCTATCTCCTCGTCGCCTTCACCGCCGCGTTCACCCTCGCCCTCGCCGCCGAGCGCATCAACATCACCCGCTGGCTCAAGCCCCTCCCCGCCTCTCTCCTCTCCACACTCGAATGCAGCTCCGAGGACACCCCCACCCTCGATGATCCGGAGAGCTGCGACGCGCCGCCCGCACCCCCGTGGCGCGGCCTCACGACCGAGGCGCCTCACGCCGCGCGAGCCGCCGCCACCCTGCTCCGCTCGATGGCCCCACTGCTCCTGCTCGGCGTCGCCATCGGCCTCGCCATCACCGAGCTGCTCCCCGTCAGCACCGCCGCCAGGATCACAGGTGTCAGCGACACGTTCGCCATCCCGGTCGCCGCCGCGCTCGGCACACCCATGTACGTCAACACCGGCCTCTTCGTCCCCATCGCAGATTCGCTCGGCACCGCCGGCGTCAGCACCGGCGCCATCATCGCCCTCACCATCGCCGGCGCAGGCGCCAACGTCCCGGAGTTCGTCATCCTCGGACGCCTCGCCCAACTCCGCCTCGTCGGCGCCTTCTTTGCCTACGTCTTCCTCATCGCCATCGCCGGCGGCCTCCTCGCCGAAGCCATCGTCACCTGACCCCAGCAACCGCCCCGCACTCGGCCCGCATCCACCTCGCTCCGCCGGCACACCGGCCCACAAGTCATCTCGTGCGCCACAGAACCGTCCGATTCCCCTCCGACGTCATCTCATGCGGGGTCGAAGGGGGCCCCGCGCGCCAGCGCTTCGAGAAGTTACAGCCCCTTCCCTTCCTCTTCCCTCCGAGATCCCCCGTGCGGGGGTCGAAGGGGGCGCAGCCCCCTTCAGATGCGACTGGGTGGGCGGGCGGGATCTGACCAAGCGTCAGCGTCAACGCCGAAGGCAAGCCGCACCCACCCTCCGACGAGCCGCACTACCAACCCAGCACACCCAACTCCCGAAGGGAGCCCAACACCCGCCACGGCGCAGCCGTGCCCTTCACTCCCTCTCAACCACCGAGATCCCCCCGCACCCCACCGATGCGGACACACACGCACTGCATGCACCCACGCCCGGCCACCGACCGGAACGACAAACGGGGCCCGCCGCGAAAGCGACGGACCCCGTCTGGCTCTACTTGCGATACTCCCGATCTAGAGCACCACCACCGCGTGCCCCGGAGTCGTCCCCTTGCCCTCCTGATTCACCACATTCATCTCCAGCAGAATCCGACGCTCGCCGTCCTCCTCCTGCTTCTCCGTCACCTTGCCAGTCACCGTCAGCACATCGTTCTTCTGATTGATCGCGCGGAACTGCAAGCCGCACTCGCGGATCACAGCCTCATCGCCGGCCCACTCACGAAGCGCATTCAGCATGTACGTGTAGCGAAGATTGCCCATCCCGAACGCGCCCTGCTCGTTCAGCGCCTTCCGACCAGACTCATCATCCATGTGGATGTACACAAACTCATCGTTCACCGCCGCATAGCGGTTCCAGTTCATGAAATCCGTCTCACGAGACCACGCGGGGATCTCATCGCCAACCTGCACCGCATCGAAGTCAATATTCACAGCCATCGTCATCTCCCGATCGCACGCGTCGAGGCGTGTCGTCGCTCGCTTCAGCTCGCTAGTACCGAATCCCCGTCGAAATCCGCGTCTTCACGTGCTCGCCGTCCTGGTTCCGCCACTCGGTCTCGGTCTCCGTGAACAGCGTCAGCCCCAGCCGCGTCTCTCGCTCGTTCCAGTCCTTCAGCCGTGTCCGCGATGTGACCACGTCGCCAGCGCGCATCACCGCGCCAAACGTCTCCACCTGGCCGCCGTTCATCCCTCGAGTGCCGGGCTGGCTACTGCCGCCCTCCGCACGAACCGGCCGGTCGATCGGCCACGCGAACGGATTGAAATCCGTCGGCGCGATGATCCCGCCATACTTCGTCGTCTTCGCGTACTCCTCGTCCCAGAAAAGCTGCGGTGGTTTCTCCGGCCAGTACGAGGCAATCCCCCACTTCCGAATATCCGAGGCCGACACGGGATACGACACCCGCTCCTCACCCCAGACCCCCTTGGCCTCCTCCATCGCTGACGTCACCAGCGTTGGAATCTTCTCCTCAGTCGTCATACCGAACCCCCATCTCTATCGCGGTCGTGATGATAAACCAAAGCCGCCTGCTCCTGCCGGTCGCCGCCATTCCTCACCCCAATCGCCCGCGATCCGCCCCTGTCTGAAATCTATCCGAAATCACACTCGTGTAGACTTTATGTCGTACCGAAAGGAAGCCATGGCTTTTCAGCCTCCACCACCCTTTGACCCTCACGACGCGAAAGCGCTCCAGCGCTCGGCGGAACAGGACCACAGCAACGAACTCGGTCTCACCCAGGATCTCGGCATCATCCTCGGCTGGATCTGGCGAGCCCTCACCTGGCCCATCCGCCTCGTGATCCGCGAGATCCGTCGATAATCCAGAGCACTCACGAAGGAGACCCACATGGTATTCGGAGGAGGCGGCCCACCACCGCCGATCAACACAGACCCGAAGGCCGTCCGTGCCGCCGCAGAGCGAAACCACCGCAACAGCGTCGGCCTCACCCAGGACATCGCCATCATCAGCGGCTGGATCTGGAAGGCCATCACCTGGCCTATCCGCCTCATCCTCCGCGTCGTCCGACACAAGCGCAGCGACGACGACGATCCGTACGCGCTCGACTGAACCGACCGTCGCCCAAAGAGGAGATCCCACATGGCCTTCCATGCCCCACCACCACAGCCTGACCACGACCGAGCGAAGGCGAATCTCGTCATCGCAGACGAACACCGCCGGCAACGCGTAGGTGGCTTCCAGGACATCGCCATCGTCCTCGGCTGGCTCCGCCGAGCCATCGCCTGGCCCACCCGCCTCGTGCTTCGCGTCGTCCGACGCAAGCACAGCGACGACATGCCGCGGTTCGACTGAAGTTCGAGGCGCGCCCTAACTCCCGAGGTCCGCGCCTGCCGGCGCTATTCGCCGAGCGCCGCCTTCGAGATCTTCGCCGCCACCGTGTACGCCGGATCGAACACGTTCCCAATGTCGTACTCGCCCGCCTGCCCCAGCAGATGGCTCGCGCCGCGAGTGTCGTACCCGTGCTCCGCGCAGAGCCAGCGCACCAGCTCCGTCGTCGCGTGCTGCAGCGCCTGATCCAGCGGTCGCGCATTCCCGAGGGCGATCAGATGCGTCGCCGTCTCCATCCGCGGCCACCGCACCTCCCCCGCGACCTCCGAGGATTTGACCAGCTCCACCGAGAACGCCACGTCCATCGAGATCTCGATCCCCGTCCCAACGATCTCGCCCTCGCCCTGTACCGCGTGCCCGTCACCGACGAAGAACAGCGCCCCCGGCACGAACACCGGCAGCATCACCACCGCTCCCGGCTCCACCTCCCGATAGTCCATGTTCCCGCCGTACGGCCCCGAGGTCGCCGTCGAAATCGCCTGCCCACCCGCCGGCGCCACCCCAATACAGCCCAGCATCGGCCGCAGCGCCACCTGCACCTCCCGAGGCGTCGCCGCCTCATCCGAGAGCGTCGCCACCCCCGCCTCGACGTCCACCGACCACGTCACCACCTCCCGCGCCGGCAGCTCCGATGTGTAGTCCGCATCCACGAGGTGTGCCGCAATACTGCTGATCGTGTACCCGTGATCCCGGTTCGGCACGATCGATTCCAGCCGCACCACCAGCACATCGCCCGGCTCCGCACCCTCGACGAAGAACGGCCCCGTCAGCGGATTCCCCCGCGTCGCCACCGGCTCCCCGTCGCGCCCGTTCCCGAACGCGTCCGCCGTCGACGTCCGCACCCGATCCCCCGAGGCGATCGTCAGCACCGGCTCATGCGACCCAAAGCTGTTGAAGTAGCCCGTCGGCTCGAACTCGTGCTCCACGCGCTACCGACCCTCGCTCCGCGTCGCACCCACCGATTCCCGCGCCACATCCGAGGCCAGCTCCAACGCCCCCTCGCGACACAGCCCCGCGACCCGCCCCTCGATGTATGCCTGCTCCGCTGCCGCCCTCACCTCGGAAGACAGCCCCACGATCACACCATCGAGGTCGGCTCGCTCATCCTCGGACAGCAGCTCAACCGCGGCCTCACTCATCGTTACGACGAAGCCGCCGCGGTCGCCATCCCCTCAGCGACCCGCTGCTGCACCGTCTGCACATTCACCACGCCGTGCTCCAGGAAGTCGCCCAGCACCGCCGCGAACTCCTCTGGCACATCGCTGGGAACCCCGTGCCCAACACGACTGAACACATGCAACGTCGCGTTCGGTAGCCGCTGCCAATCGTTCACGTTCGCCGCCGCCAGGCCGTCCGCCGCACCCGCCATGATCAGCGTCGGCGTCGTCAGCTCGCCCAACCGGTCCGTCACGTTGAACGTTCGCATCGTCTCCATCGAATCCTCGTAGTGCCCCTCGCTCACCGACAGCGCCCGGTCCAGCGACGCCTCCACCTGGGCATCCGAGGTGTCGCGCACCCGCATCAGCTTCCGCTCGCGCAGTAGCTCCGCCCGCCCGTCCGGCGCCGCCCGCAATCGACGTTGCCGTTCGCGCATCGCCTGCGTCGCTTCTTCCTGCCCCACTGCCGGCACCGTCCCACCCGAAGGAATCGGCGCAACCAGCACCAGCTTGTTCAGCCGGTCGGCGTGCTCCAGCCCAAGCTGCATCCCAATCCCGCCACCCATGCTGTGCCCCACGAAGGTGAAGCGATCGAGCCCCAGCGCATCCGCCATCCCAATCACGTCCAGCGCGTACTGCTCAATCGTGTACCCGTCCGCCGGGTGTTCACTCTCCCCCGCACCCCGCGCATCCATCACAATGCAGCGGTACCGGTCCGCCAGCCGCGGCGCGATCTCATTCAGGAACACATCGTGCGAACTCGTGTAGCCGTGGTGCAGCAACACCGGCTCGCCTGAACCAACCTCGTCGTGGAACAGCTCCACCCCATTCACCATCGTCCGCGGCATCTTCGTCTCCCCTCAATCTCACGTATCTCCGTGCACTCCGCGAAAGCGTACACCCGCGCGCCCGCTCCCCGAGCGCGATCTGAGCAATACTGGGCGCGACGAACACCAACCGCCGCACCATCGGAGGACCACCATGCTCCAGGCACCCCACACCGAATACGCCGGCCCCCGCGCCCCCGGCATCCGCATGAACGATGGCCTCATGCCCGGCCTCACCACCCAGTACGGCCCCGCCGAGGACGCACTCCTCGAGGCCTACCACCTCTTCGACAAAGCCCACCTCGTCATGCTCGGCGAGGAACAACTCATCCCCCGCGAAGACGCCGCCGCCATGCTCACCGCCCTCCGCGAGATGGAGGCCGAGGGCGTCTCCATCGTCCGCAACCAGGTCGGCGGCGGCATGCACTCCGCCGAGCAGTACCTGATCCGCCGCCTCGGCTACAACGTCGGCGGTCGCATCCACCTCGGCCGCTCCACCGGCGACTTCGGCGCCGTCGCTCGCCACCTCCGCGAACGCACGAGGTTGCTCGAACTGATCGAGGGCATCGTCGCCCTCCGGACCGCCGTCCTCGATCTCGCCGACCAACACCTCGAAACCGTCATGCCCGGCCAGACCGGCAGCCAGCCGGCCCAGCCCGTCACCCTCGCCCACCAGCTCCTCCACTGGAGCGCCACACTCGATCGCCACGCCCAGCGCGCCGCCCAGGCCTACGCCCGCGTCAACCAGAGCCCAGCCGGCGCCGCCATCCTCACCGGCTCCAGCTTCGCGATGAACCGCCACCGCACCGCCGAACTGATGGGCTTCGACGGCGTTATCACCAACACCTTCGACGCCATCCAGGGCCACGACGACGAACTCGACACCATCGAGCTGGGCGTCTCCCTCAACATCTCGCTCGCCCGCTGGTCCAACGACCTCAACTTCTGGTCCACCGCCGAGGCCGGTTACGTCCGCATCCCAGACGCCTTCTGCGGCTCCAGCAGCATCATGGCCCAGAAGCGAAACCCCGCCATCCTCCCCGCCATCCGCAACGCCGCGTCCGAGGCACTCGGCGCCTACGCCACCACCGCCGCCTCCCTCATCACCACCACCGGCGAATTCGGCGGCGACGGCGGCGATGGCCTCCACCGCACCTTCGACTCCGCCGTCCGAGGGATGAACTGGCTCGCCCTCCTCCTCCCCGCCCTCGAAGTAAACACCGAGCGCATGCTCGAAGCCGCTGGCTCCCACTGGGCCCAGGCCACCGATGTCGCCGCTGCCCTCGTCACCGAACTCGGCCTCCCCTGGCGCGTCGGCCACCAGGTCGCCGCCGTGACCGTCCGCCTCGCCGAAGAGCGCGCCATCCACCCGCTCGATGTCACAACCGAGCTGCTCGATGAAGCTGCCGTCCTCTACATGGACCGCCCCGTCGGCCTCGCCCCCGCGGCCCTCGCCTCAGCACTCGACCCCGCCCATTTCGTCGCCGCCCGCACCCTCCTCGGCGGTCCCGCACCCTCCGAGGCCGCCCGCCAACTCACCGAGCACCGCACCTCCCTCGCCGACACCGCCCGCGACCTGGAGCAACGGAGTGCCGCCCTCGATGCCGCCGCAGCCACCCTCGAAGCCGCAATCGACGCACGAATCGAAAGCTCCGAGGGCTAGCGCGACGCCAGGCCAGCCCGAGAATCGCGTCCTAGCTCTGGCACACTCCCTCGCGTGACGCCCGGTCGCTCATCCTCCGTCCCCACAGGGGACGCCGCTCCCGAAGGGAACCAACCACGCCGCGAGCGAATGCGAGCGACCCTCTCTTTCTCCGCCGCCGCTCGCTCTCACGGCACCTCCATCTGACATCGGCCTTTCAGAATCAGCACCAACCTTCCGATGATCCGTTCGAATGCCGCTTCAAGCTCAACGGGCTGGCCATGCGTACCTACTTGGCAATTGCGATCATCACCCTGCTCTACTTCGCCTTGGACCTGGCACCCCGCCGCCTCCGCCTACCACTCAGCGCAATCTTCGCCATCGGCCTCGGCGGAGCGCTGCTCGTAACTGACTGGAACGAACCGCCACTCGGTCCGCTCGGGTTGGCGGGCGTGATCACCATGCTCTTCGGACTCGCCCTCAGCGCCCTGACACTGCTACAAGCCCCTGCGGCGGATGAACCAACTGCTGATACCACCGACGCTCTGTTCGTCCCGGCACGGCTCATTACCGGTCGCTGGGCGTGGACCTGTATCGAAGGGTTCCTCGTCCTCTACGGCGCCCGGCTCAGGTTCGTCACGGTGACCGGACAAGTGAAGTTCGATCTTGACCTGCAACGCACCGTCGTCAGTTCGTTGCCGCTTGAGAGGCAGGGCGACCTGCGAATTGAGTCGGACACGGGAAACTACAGCGTCTCCCTCGGTCATTTCTTCGTGGGCTTCGGCAAGCTGATCGACAAGAGAGATTTCTGGGCCGAGGCCATCCACAACCGCACCCGCCGCGCAGCCTGACCACCAGCGCCTACACCCAGCGACGAACCCGCCGCTGATACGCCACATACGCGTCCCCAAATTTCGAGCTGAGATACCGCTCCTCCCGAGCAATCACTCGGAAATGCAGCACACCCGCCGCAACCGCCGCTAACAACAACCCCCACCCCGAGTTCACGTTCAGCGCCACCCCGATCGCCACCAGCAACCCTCCGAGGTAGATCGGGTTCCGCGACCGCCCGTACGGCCCGCTCTCCACAATCGCCGCCGTCGCCGTATCCGGACTCACGTCCACGCCCGCCCGCTGCATCGTCTTGACCGCCCACCCTGAGAGTCCCACTCCGCTGATGACTGCGATCATCCCCAACGCCGTACCCACCTCATCCGGCACCACCGGGAACCGCCACACCGCGTTGAGCAGCAGGCCACCCGCCATCGCCGCCAACGGAAGCAGCGGCGGCTCAAGCCGTCGCAACTCCGCGTGATCCCCGCCCGATTCCTCTGTCATCGCCCGACCTTCCGATGCGCGAACGCCCGGATGATACCCGCCGCCACGCTTCCGCCCGCGCCACCACTAGCGCTCGCCGCACCCACGCCTACAATCCCTCCGATGACCGAGCAGCACGCCACGCCCTCCCCAGAGCACGCCCCCACCTCGCGCTACGTCGAATTCGACCGCGCCCAGTGGGCCCGCCTCCGCAACGGCTCCTCGATCCCCTTCTCCGAGGACCAGCTCCAGTCCCTCGTCGGACTCGGCGATCACGTCTCCCTCGATGAGGTGACCGACGCCTACCTCCCCCTCGCCCGCCTCCTCCTGCTCAACGTCGATGCCACC
>JABIST010000417.1 GCA_018700215.1 Dehalococcoidia bacterium
CCATTCTAGACCGGCGCTACCACATCACCGCCGAGTACCTGCTCAACGAGGGCAACAACTACTCCTACGAATTCAGGCTCTACGTCTTCGAATTCGGACGCGCCATCAGCGGTGACCCACGCTTCTTCTTCCACCAGGGCCCCCGCGTTATCCCCTCCGCGCTCGGCCTCATGAGCCGCCCACTCGGCACACGCGGCACCTACGCTATCCTCCCCCGGCTCGTCGCCAAAGTCATCAAGACCGATCTCCAGATCGCCGATCTCTCGGACCGATCCGCAACCGTCCACTGGCACGCCGCTAGCCAGCTCAAACTTGTCCCGCAACGTCTCCATCAGCGTTACACGCGTCTCGCCTGTGAGGTCTATCAGGGCACCTTCGCCTCGGTCCCCACTTTCGGCGGCAACCTCCCCGGCTCCGTGCACGCCACCCAGTGCCAGGCCGATGGCGCGCCCTACTGCGAGTGGATCTTCACCTGGGAAGAAGCCGCCACCGAGGGCGGTCGGCAATGGCTGTTCGCCGGAGCCGGAGGCACCGTCGCCCTGCTCGCCGCCGCCACCCGCCAGAGCCCACGCGCCGCGCTCGCCGCCATCGGCGCCCTGCTCCCCGCCGCCACCGGCTACCTCCTCAACGAGCTATCGACCGCCCGCTGGCGCGGCGACCGCCTCCAACAACGCCTCGAGGAACAACAGACCCTCGCAGAGCAGGAGTACGACGCGAACAGCCAGCACAGCTCTGAACTGCAATCCGCCAACGTCGAATTGGAGATGAAGCTCAGCGAACTCACCACACTCCACCAGCTCAGCGTCGCCACCCAGGCCACACTCCACCTCGATGAAGTCCTCGACCAGAGCCTCGCCACCCTCGTCAACAACCTCAGGTTCGAGCGAGCGCTCGTCCTCCTCGTTGACGACGAACGACAGGTCCTGACTCGTGGTCGCTCACTCGGCAGCCTGCCGGACCAGGCTCAACTCGTCGCCACACTCGAGGTCGACCTCAACAACTCGGATGCCCTCTTCGCCAACCTGCTCCGCGCGGACCAGGCCATGCTCTACAGCGCCCTCGACCAGTCCGACCACGAACCCACACGCGATCTCGCCAGGGCCATGGGCGCCTCTTCCGTCCTCGGCGCTCCACTGATCACCAAGGGCGAACGCGTCGGCATCCTCGCCGTCGACAACGGCCGCACCGACCGCCCACTCGCCGAGGCCGATCGAAACCTCCTCTTCGCCGTCGCCAGCCAGATCGCCGGCGCCGTCGGCAGCGCTCGCCTCTACGAGGCCGTCGAGCAGCAGAACCAATCCCTCCAGCGCGAAGTCCGCGAACTCCGCATCGAGATCGACGACACTCGCAAATCCAGCCAGGTCGCCGAAATCACCGGCTCCGACTACTTCCAGGATCTCCGTCAGCAGGCAATCCAGCTCCGCGGCGCACTCGGCATCGGCACAACCGAGGACTAACCCCCACCCCACTCTCGCCCTCGCCAGCTACGATCGATCCATGTCCGCCACCCCCGCGCGCCTCGCGCTCGCCCTCCTCGCCGCCACCACTATCACCCTCGCCTGCACCGGCACCGGCACCGGCACCTCCGAGGCCCCCGAAACACCATCGCCCACCGCTACCTCGATGCCGGCAGCCACCTCCACCGCCACACCAACAGCAGCCCTGACATCTACCCCAACTCCCGAGCCCACTCCGATGCCCGTCCCGGCCGTTACGCCTGACATCGTCGCACCCGGCGCCTCCGTGCTCTGGGCCGCCACCGTCCACGCCCCCGGCATACCGTGGGTCTCCTTCCGCACCACCGCCGGTGCCGTGCCTGACACAGACCCGTGGCTGATCGAATTCGGTGCCACTACCCCCATCCGCTTCAGCTGCTGGCCCACCGCTGTGGACCACACGATTCAACTCAGCGGCTGCTCCGGCGCCGATCGGGCATCGGCCTTCTCCGCCACCATCAACCCGGCCACCAGCCAGCTCATCGCCAGCTTCCAGGAGCCAGCCGCCTTCGGCTCCCGCTATCTCGATCTGACGCTCACCCCCGTCTTCGAACGCGACGAACCACCGGCGAGCGACAACGTCACCCTGCACTGGAACCACAACGCCCCCGCCAGCGGCTCCTACACCGATGTCTGGGCACAGGACGGCGTCGTCTTCGCCCCTCACTTCGGCGGCACCGTCGAGCTGCTCGATGCCGCCTCAGGTGAGCTGCTCGGCCAGCTCAACGCCGGCTCCACCGTCCTCGATGTCAAAGCCCGCGACGGCATTCTCTACGCCGCCACCACCAGCCTCGGCGTCGTCATCTACGACGTCAGCGACCCCACGGCGCCAACACACCTCGGTAGCTACGCCCGCTGGTCCCAGCTCTCCGGCGAGAATTTCTTCAACGTCCACAACATCTTCATCGGCCCCACCGGCGACACCATCTACGCCATCAACGATTCCCACCCCCGCACAGACCTCCGCCTGATCGACGTCTCCGACCCGTCGCTCCCGAAGGAAGCGGGCCGCTTCGTCATCGAGCACGCCCGCTCCACCCTCGAAGGCGCCCACGACGTCAACGTCATCGAGTACGAAGGCCACCTGATCGCCTTCCTCGACGCCCTCTCATCAGGCCTCTACATCCTCGATGTCACCGACCCCGCCGACATCAAGGTGGAATCAAGAACCGCGTGGCTCGGCACCTTCTCCCACTCCGGATGGCCCTACGAGGTCGACGGTCGTCTCATCTACGTTCACGCCGACGAAGGCCACGATGAGAGTCTCATCCTCTTCGACGTCACCTCCTTCGTCCCCAGGCGCCTCTCCGAGTTCCAGACCCGCCCCGGCACCTCCGCCCACAACATCGAGGTCGTCGGCACCACCGCCTTCGTCTCCTACTACATCGACGGCCTCCGCGTGCTCAACCTCTCCGACCCCGCTGCCCCCCGAGAGATCGCCCACTTCGACACCGTCAGCACCGAGAACGAGCGCGAGATCCTCCAGGGTGCTTGGGGCGTCCACGTCGATGCCGGTCGCGTCTACATCTCTGACCGCGAGACCGGTATCTACGCCTTGGAGGTCACGCTCCCGTAGCGCCCGCTAACTCACCCCGCTCGTCCGCTAGACTCCCCGCACGTCCACACGCCGAGGAGATCGCGA